>JAWLDD010000006.1:0-22581 GCA_041686815.1 Candidatus Atribacteria bacterium
CTACTTTCTTTTCAGTACCAAAGATAAATACCCTGAAAAGATAACGAAAGACTGCAGTACCAAAAGCCGTAAGCAGTATTAGCCCTAAGTACATCATCAAATTATGCTGGTTGACAGTTCCATTTAGAAAACCGTCGGTTATGGCGCCAATAATCTTGGGGAAAATAAGCTGAAGGATATCCACACATAAAATGAAAATAATGCCTATTGCATATTTCCACTTGTTCTCTCTGATAAAATCCCTAATCAAAGCAAACGAACCCATGGCTTGTCCCCTTTACATTATATTTCCATTTAACTATACGGGATTATTTCCAACGTGTCAATGCTTCAGAGATAATATTATTATTTGTTAATATCCTTTTGTTGAATATACTCCTCCGCCAAGTTAGCATAGGAACGGTAATTTAGGAAAACATAATGTCATGGAAATCTTTCTTTAGGAGGTAATAGGATGGAATTGTCGGATAAGGAAAAGAAAATACTTGAAGATCAGCTGAAGGCTGAGTACATCTGTATGAGCAAATATAAGCTCTACGCAGACCAGGCTGTAGATCCCCAGATAAAAAATGTATTCAACTTGGTGTATGAGCAGGAAGCGAAACATGCCGAAACTCTGAAATCATTGTTGGAACAGGGAGGTTTTAATCCCCCCACTCCGGTATCTTAACAGGAAGGAGATGTAAAATGGCAAAGAATCAATTATCGGAACGAGAAATGCTGCTAGACTCTATAATGACTGAAAAATATGTATCATCAGCTTATGACACCGGTGTATTGGATTCGGTAAATCAAGAAGTTACAATGGCTCTCCAGCATATTCAACAGGAAGAGCAAAATCACACTAAACTATTTATGGAAGTTATGCACAATCAAGGATGGTACGATGTTCAAGGTGCCCATATAAACCAAGCTGCCAAGGACCAGATCAACAAGCAGATGGCCTTTCAGCTGGAAAATAGGATAAATGAAATGCAGCAGCAAGAAAACCAATAAAAATAGGGCGACCTACAGTCGCCCCCACAACTTTCTTTTATTAATCTATCTTTTTAACCCATCCGAATACATCCTCATAAATTCCGTACTGGATACCGGTCAGTTTATCATACATCATGGCGGTGAACTCGCCAATCTGGTAGTTGTTTATCTCGATCTTCTTATCTTTCCATTCCAAGACTCCTACAGGAGATATTACGGCTGCTGTTCCAGAACCGAATACTTCCTCGAGAGTACCATTTTCATGGGCTTCAAATACCTCTTCTATGGATAAATCTCTCTCCTCTACGGTGTATCCCATATGTCTGGCCAGCTTTATTACCGAATCCCTTGTTATTCCTGGAAGTATGCTACCATCCAAAGGTGCTGTAACAAGATTTCCATCTATCTTAAAGAATATGTTCATAGCTCCTACTTCTTCTACAAAGGTATGATCCTCAGCATCCAGCCACAGAACTTGGGAATATCCCTTAGCCTTAGCTTCCTCTGCTGCTAGAAGGCTGGCTGCATAGTTTCCTGCAACTTTAGCTTCTCCTGTACCTCCCCTTGTAGCTCTAACATACTTATCCTCAACATAAATCTTTACAGGATCCAAGCCTTCAGGATAGTAGGCTCCTACAGGAGATAGGATTATAAAAAACTTATAGGTATCTGACGGGCGTACCCCCAAGAAGGGATCCGTTGCAATCATAAAGGGTCTTATATATAGAGAGGTATCTTTGGAGGAAGGTACCCAATCCCTTTCGATATTCAATAGGGTTTTGAGTGCTTCCCATGCAAAATCCACATCTATCTCAGGCATGCAGATCCTTCTTGCTGAGCGATTAAGACGATTGAAGTTATCCATAGCCCTAAAGGTTACTATATCTCCATTATGGTCTCTATAGGCTTTCAGACCTTCAAAGATAGCCTGTCCGTAATGAAACACCATAGCAGAGGGATCCAGCTCAAAGGGTGCGTAGGGGACAATTCTTGGGTCATACCACCCCTTATCCCTATGGTAATCCATTACAAACATGTGATCGGTGAATATCTTACCAAATCCCAGTTCATCATCCTTTGGCTTAGTCTTTAGCTCTTCTCTTTTTATTACATTAATCTCGTTCATAGGATATTCCCCCTGTGCTTTATTGTCTATTCTTCATCTAAATCTTGGTCAACATCGTCTTCGTCCTTTTCAGCCTTGGCTACTGCTATGATGGTACTTCCATTCTCCACCTTCATTAGCATTACCCCTTGAGTATTTCGACTCATGGTAGAGATCTCGTTGACCTCAATTCGTATAATTATACCTTCGGAATTTATGATCATCAGATCCTCGTCTTCGTTTACCATCTTTAAGGCTACCAGATTTCCAGTCTTTTCTGTAAGCCTCATGGTAATTATTCCGCGACCGCCTCTCTTTTGAGGTCTATACTCATCTACGGGAGTTCTCTTACCGTATCCATTCTCGCTTATAACCAATACTTCACTATTTGGGTTAACCATTTCCATGCCTATTACATAATCATCTTCGTCAAGATGCATGCCTTTAACCCCCATAGATGCCCTACCCATTGATCGAACATCGGATTCATGGAATCTTATACTCATACCCTTATAAGATGCCAACATGATCTCTTTATCTCCATCGGTTAGCTGAACACCTATTACCTCATCGCCTTCCCTTAAATTGATAGCGATAAGTCCGCCTTTGCGAATATTCTGGTATTCTTCTAAGGGGCTTTTTTTAACCAATCCATTCTTGGTACCTATCAATAGGAATTTACCTTCCTCAAAGTCGTTGATAGGAATTACAGCTTGTATTTTTTCACCTGGCATCAGCTGGAGCAGGTTGATAATAGCTGTTCCTCTGGCATGTCTACCTGCCTCGGGTATTTCATAGGCTGTCATCTCATATACCTTACCTAGGCTAGTAAAGAACAGCAGGCGTTGGTGGGTAGAGGTAACAAATAGGTCGGTGACAAAGTCCTCTTCCCTGGTTTGTAGACCAGCAATACCTCTACCTCCCCTTCTTTGGCTCTTATAGGCATCCAAAGGAGTCCTCTTTGTATAGCCTAGATGGGTAAGTGTAAGCACCACATCATGCTCATCAATTAGATCTTCGATATCTATCTCGCCAGGGGCTGATGTGATGTCTGTCCTTCTTTCATCGTTATATTTATTCTTTATAGCGAGCATTTCCTCTTTTATTATATTGTATTGGAGGTGGTCATAGGCCAAGATATCCTTTAGCTCTTGAATGGTCTTTAAGAGGCCTTCATATTCCTCCAACAGTTTATCCCTCTCCAAACCTGTTAGACGCCTTAATCGCATATCAAGTATCGCTTGGGCTTGTCTTTCGCTTAACTCAAATCTCTCCATCAAGCCTTCCTTGGCAATCTGATCGGTTCGTGAGGACCTTATTAGGTTTATTACTTCGTCTATATGATCTAGAGCAACAAGTAAGCCCTCTAAGATATGAGCTCTTGCTTCAGCCCTGTCCAGGTCATACCTGGTTCTTCTTACGATTACATCCTTTTGGTGTTTTACATAGTGATGTATAATCTCCTTTAAGTTCATAACCTTGGGCTCGCCGTCTACTAAAGCCAGCATAATAGCACCAAAGGTTTCCTGCATTTGTGTATGTTTAAAGAGTAAATTGAGCACTACATTGGGATTGGCATCTCTTTTTATATCTATTACGATGCGCATTCCACTTCTGTCGGATTCATCTCGGATGTCGGATATTCCATCAATTCTCTTATCCTTAACTAAATCTGCGATTTTTTCTATCAGTTTGGCTTTGTTAACCTGATAGGGAATCTCATTTACAATAATTCTCGATCTATTGTTTGAAACCTCTTCTATAAGGGTTCTAGCCCTAGTAACAATTTTACCTCTACCAGTTATATAGGCCTGACGAATTCCTTCTCTACCTAAGATCAATCCTCCAGTAGGAAAATCAGGACCTTTTATATGGTTCATCAACTGCTCTATGGTTATATCGGGATTATCTATGTATTCCACAACTCCATCTATAACCTCACCTAAGTTATGAGGAGGTACATTAGTGGCCATTCCCACGGCAATACCTGCTGAACCGTTGACTAGCAGATTTGGAAACCTTGACGGGAGTACTTTAGGTTCCTTTAAGGTCTCGTCAAAGTTAGGTGAAAAGTCAACTGTATCCTTATTGATATCAGCCATTAATTCCATAGATATCCGAGATATCCTAGCTTCGGTATACCTCATGGCTGCGGCAGAATCCCCATCGACGGATCCGAAGTTGCCATGGCCCTCTACCAGCATATAGCGAATAGAGAAATCCTGAGCCATCCTTACCATGGCATCATACACAGAAGAATCTCCATGGGGATGATATTTACCTAGTACATCCCCAACGATCCTAGCTGATTTTCTAAAAGCCTTGTCAGGAGTCATTCCTAGTTCATACATGGAATAAAGTATTCTCCTATGAACAGGCTTTAGGCCGTCCCTTACATCGGGAAGGGCTCGGCTTACAATTACGCTCATAGCATAATCGATAAAGGATTTTGACATTTCTTTTTCTATATCTATATCTATAATTCTATCATGTGGTGAGTCCATCTATCTCCATTCCTTCCTTACACGTCTAAGTTGGTTACCAGTTTGGCATTTTGTTGAATAAATTCACGACGTGGTTCTACCTTATCACCCATCAAAATGGTGAATATTTCATCTGCCGCCCTAGCATCCTCCATTGTTACCTTAAGAAGAATCCTCTTACTAGGATCCATGGTGGTATCTGCCAGCTGTTCGGCATTCATTTCACCTAGACCTTTATAGCGCTGAATTTCCACTCCTTCTCTACCAATTTCATTTAGCAATTTCTCTAGTTCACTATCGCTATAGCTATAATACTCTTTTCGATTCTTTTTCACCAAGTAAAGGGGTGGTTGAGCTATGAATATATGGCCTTTTTCGATTAGCGGCTTCATAAATCTAAAGAAGAAGGTAAGAAGAAGAGTTCTTATATGGCTACCATCAACATCAGCGTCAGTCATAATAATTATCTTATGGTATCTGAGCTTTTCAATATCAAAGTCGTCGCCAATGCCTGTGCCAAAAGCTGTTATCATGGTCTTTATCTCTTCATTGGATAGAATTCTATCCAACCTAGCCTTTTCAACATTGAGTATTTTTCCCCTTAAGGGAAGAATGGCTTGAAAATGCCTGTCCCTTCCTTGTTTTGCAGAACCTCCAGCTGAATCCCCCTCAACAATAAAGATTTCACTTAAGGCAGGATCCCTCTCGGTACAATCCGCTAATTTTCCTGGTAATGAGCTGCTTTCCAGTACGCTCTTTCTTCTGGTGAGTTCTCTGGCCTTTTTAGCAGCTTCTCGGGCTCTTGATGCGGTTAATGCTTTTTCCAGGATGACCTTACCCACACTAGGGTTTTCTTCCAAAAAAGCGGATAAACCTTCGCCTACTATGCTCTCCACAAATCCTCTTATCTCGCTATTTCCTAGCTTAGTCTTGGTCTGACCCTCGAATTGGGGATTTACCAGCTTTACACTGACAATAGCTGTAAGTCCCTCTCTGGTATCTTCACCAGTAAGATTGCTCTCATTAGGCTTTATATAGTTATACTTTCTACCGTATTCGTTTATAACTCTGGTTATAGCGGATCTAAATCCAACGAGGTGGGTTCCTCCCTCGTGGGTATCGATATTATTCGCAAAGGTATACACACCTTCAACATAGGAATCATTGTATTGAAGGGCCACCTCAACGGAGGTAGTGCCCCTCTCCCCTGAAATATATATGGGCTTATTATGAAGGGCAGCCTTGTTTTTATTCAGGTATTCAACGAAGGATACAATACCCCCTTCATAATAGAACTCCCTTTCTTCCCCAATTCTTTCATCCCTTAGAACTATCTTTATACCAGCATTTAAAAATGCCAATTCCCTTAACCGATTCTTTAAGGTATCAAAATTGAAATTTACATCCTCAAATATCAGGTGATCTGGCTTAAATGTAATGGTGGTGCCGGTTTCGTCGGTATCTCCTATGACCTCCAACGGTGTTTGAGTTATACCTCTTTCATATCTTTGGGTATATATATGTCCATCCCTTTTAACTTTAACAACAAGCCACTCCGATAGGGCGTTAACTACTGACACTCCCACTCCGTGGAGTCCGCCTGATACCTTATATCCGCTTCCGCCAAACTTTCCACCGGCATGAAGCACCGTTAAAGCTACCTCTACGGCGGGTTTTTGCAGTTTTTCATGGATACCTACAGGAATACCTCTTCCATTGTCCTCTACGGTTATGGAAAGATCTTTGCGTATGGTTATTTCAATGGTATCACAAAAACCTGCCATAGCCTCATCTATACTATTATCCACTACTTCATAGACTAGATGGTGAAGGCCTCTAATGCTGGTACTGCCTATATACATTCCAGGCCTTTTTCGTACCGCCTCCAACCCCTCTAGCACTTGAATTTGGGATTCGTCATAATCGTTTACATTATTAAACTCGTTTCTGTCCATTATATCCCCCTTATCCTATTGAGCTATTGAAAATAGAAATATTGTTGGTAAATTCGGTTCTCTTTAATAGAGTTGAAGATGAAATAGGGGATAAAAATATCATAGTCTTGTGATCTAATTCGGCTAGAATAAAAGTTTTTGGTTCATCATCTGATATCTTTCTAATAAAGCCTTCATCTTTTGCTATATCCAAAAACTCATCATTTATTTCCGAAATTTGAGTTGTGCTTAGATCAAATATTGCAATTATATCCTTCATTGGGATGACTACATCCCCTCCCAAATGCAATGTCACAAAATCCACCGGCCTCTCTGTTTACCTTATATTCTTATTATATCCTATTTTATCCCATAATCAAAGAAAAATTAAACTCTGAAGGCTTTACCTTCGGATATCGTGTATATTTCTTTACTATTGCCTATATTCTCGGGTAGATCCTTATAATCCGTCATGGTCATAAAGGTTTGAACTCTGTCAAAATATGAAAGAAGTTGACCTTGCCTATACTTATCCAGTTCCGACATAACATCATCCAACAGTAAAAGAGGATATTCGCCGGTTTCTCGATACATCATTTCTATCTCCGATAGTTTTAAAGACAATACCGTGGTTCTCTGTTGACCTTGGGAACCAAAGGTTCTTACATCCATCCCATTTATATTTAGGATAATATCGTCTCTATGACATCCCTTTTCGGTTCTTCCCTTTCGAATATCATCCTCATGATTCATCTCCAAAGTTTTCATAAACTTTTCCATTATATCTTCTACATCCCAGGAATCAGGTCCAATGGATGGATTGTATAATACTTCTAAATTTTCCTTATTAAAGGAAATCTCTTTATGAACATTTAAAGCTGTATTTCTTAAATTGTCAGTAAAATGCATTCTTTCCTTCATAATATAGGTGCCTACCTTTGCCAGCTGTTCGTCCCATATAGGCAAAGTTTTCCTTAGGCTGCTTTTTTCATTGATCTCTTTCAGAAGATTGTTTCTGTGATTCAAAATTCTGTTGTACTGCTGTAGGCTATAAAAATATTGTGGTTTTACCTGTGATATTTCCATATCCATAAATCTTCTCCGCTCGGTGGGACTTCCTTTGACCAGCTTCAAATCCTCCGGAGAAAAAAGAACGCTATTTATGTGACCCATGAGTTCCCCTAACCTCTGGGCTGCCATACCGTTTATATTAATCTTCTTATTATCCTTCAAACTTAAGGATATCTCTATAAGGCTAAGGCCTTCCCTTTTTTTGACCAGCGATGATACCATGGATTCCTTCTCACCCCAAAGGATGAGCTCTCTGTCTCTAGGAGTTCGGTGAGATCTTCCAGTGCAGGACAAAAAGATAGATTCCAAGATATTGGTTTTACCTTGGGCGTTTCTACCTGAGAAAACAATTAAATTAGAGTCAAAGGTTAACTCTAATTTAACATAATTCCTATAATTTATCAGGCTTAACTCCTTTAGATGCAACTTCAGCTCATCCTTCCCTGATTACTAGGAATTCATATTTGTCCGCCAATGATACCCTATCCCCGTCATATATCTTTCTTCCCCTTCGAATTTCTATCTCATCGTTTACCTTGACAAGACCATCTGCTATCATTTGGTTGGCATGGGCACCTGTTTCGGCTACCCCTGCCCACTTTAATAGCTGATTGAGTTTTATAAATTCTGTGTGTATCTCGATCTTATCCAAACTAATTTCCTCCAATTATGCATTTATCCTTACAGGCAATAGAAGATATGTGAAATTATTACCTTCCTGAGGCCTGAAAACACAAGGACTTACGTTTGTAGTGAATTCGATATATACGTCTTCATCGCTGACTCCCTTTAAGATGTCCATGAAATACCTGGCATTAAAAGCTATTAACATCTCCTTGCCTTCCATGGTTATGGGCACTTCTTCATGAGCAGTACCAACCTCGGAGTTGGAATTTATAATTAGCCTATCCTCTTTGATGTTCAACTTGATAAGGTTGTTCTTACCATCTCTGGCCAAAAGTGAAGCCCTTTCTATGGCGTCATACAATAGTCCTGTATCGAGTTTGATACGGGTCTTATATACCTGTGGAATAATCTGTGTATAGTTTATAAATTCACCACTAAGTAGCCGTGAAATAATCCGTGTATAACCTAAATCGAATAATACGTGCTTTTCATCAATTGTAATGTTGATCTTTTCGTCGCTGTTGTCTATAATTCGGCTGATTTCGTTTAAGGTTTTGCCTGGAATTATTACGTCTATATTGGCATTGCTGTTGATCTTACCTTGTCTTAGTGCTAAACGATATCCATCTAGACATACCATATTTATATTGCCATCCTTTATTTCAAGGAGAGCACCTGTTAATATGGGCCTGGTTTCATCGGTAGCCACAGCAAAAATGGTTTGTTGAATCATCTCTTTTAAGAGGTTTTGTTCGATTTCGATGGGATCCTTTTCTTCTACATATTTGAGATCCGGATACTCATCAGGTTTAATGCCTTGAATTTCAAAGAGTGAGTTTAAGGACTTGATTTTTACTTGGTAGTTTTCTCCTACCTCTATCTCTATCTGGGTGTCAGGCAATTTTCTAATTATATCCCCAAAGATACGAGAAGGTATGACGACTGAACCTTCTCTATGGATGTCAGCCTCTAAAAAACTTTCAATTCCCAGATCTAGATCGTTACCTATTAACTTTAATACACCCTTAGAAGCTTGTACAAAGATTCCTTCCAGTATGGGAAGGGTGGTTCTGGTGCTTATGGCTTTTTGTACAATACTTATGCTATCGGATAATTTTTTTTGGGAACATGTGAATTTCATGGAATACCTCCTGAGTAAGTTGAATATATATAATAATTTAGCAGTAATAGTAGTAGGGCCTGTGATTTTGTGAATTATGTCATATTTTCGCGGAAACCTCGAAAAAAGGCTGTGGATAAATATGTGGGGGAATGAACTTTTTTGCATAAAGTTATCCACAAATCCTCCACATATCTATGGATTAAATGCCTTCCAGCTCCTTTCGAATCTGATTGATGGTCTTCAAGAGTTCTGGATTTTCACTTATATCATTTGTTATTTTGTCGTAAGCATGTATTACAGTAGTATGATCTCTTCCACCAAATTCTTCTCCTATTTTGGGAAGGGAAAGATCCGTAAGCTCTCTGCACAGATACATAGCGATCTGTCTAGGATAGGATATTGCCCTATTTCTCTTTTTCGACATAAAATCATCAATTTTTACGTCAAAATATGTGGCTACTACCTCCATAATAAGATTAGGCGTAATAGCCTTGGGATGGTTATTAGAGATAATATCCTTTAATGCTTCATCGGCTATGGATATATCCAGCCTATTGTTGTTGAGGGAAGAATAGGCTAGTATTCTGATAAGGGCTCCCTCTAACTCTCTAATATTGGACTGAATCCTTTGAGCTATAAATAAGAGGATATCATCATCCACCTCGATCTGCTCCTGTTCAGCTTTTTTTCGGAGTATAGCTATCCTGGTCTCCAGATCCGGAGGCTGGATGTCGGCTATTAGACCCCATTCGAATCTAGATCGAAGTCGATCCTCCAAAGTAGGTATTTCCTTAGGAGGACGGTCGCTGGATATAATTATCTGTTTATTGGACTCATGTAAGGTATTAAAGGTATGGAAAAACTCCTCCTGGGTACTTTCCTTTCCTGCTATAAATTGAATATCGTCCACTAAAAGCACGTCAACATTACGATATCTATTTCGGAATTCCACGTTTTTGTTGGTCTGAATTGATGTGATCAGTTCATTGGTAAACTTTTCCGATGAAACGTATAGGACTTTAGCGCTGGGGTTTTGAGACAATATAAAATGACCTATAGCATGCATTAGGTGGGTTTTACCAAGTCCAACACCTCCGTAGATAAACAAAGGATTGTAAGCATTGGCTGGTGCTTCAGCTACTGCCAAGCAAGCTGCATGGGCAAATCTATTGCTGTTGCCAATAACAAAGGAGTCAAAGGTATATTTGGCATTAAGAGCAGCCTTATTAGAATTGACTTCCTCTTCATCATCCTTATGGTCATCTAAATATTTTTCCGCTTCATTGGGTAAGACAAAGGTAACTATATAATCGTTTGAAGACACCTCCTTTAAGGAGTTGACGATTAAGTTCATATATCTAGATTCTAGAATACCCTTGGTAAAATCATTTGGTACGTTTAGATAAAGATTGTTGTCCTTTAAAACTAAAGGTTCTATTGTCTTAATCCAAGTATTAAAGCTGACTTCAGTCAATTCACGTTTAATAAAGGGCAGCGCATCTTCCCACAACTTGTTAATCTTCTGATCCATCAAGGAAACCTCCCATAAATACCGTAATAATACATATTTTTCCCAATATTACCTGCTCTAAAACAGCTTTATACTGGGGTATATCCAATAAAGTGTTGATTTTTAAGGATTATTCAGGGAAAATCTTAGCTGAAAAATCCATCTTATAAAAATTCATATAAAATCAGGCATAATAACCCACAAAAGTGTAAAAGTTATAAACAGTATTAACAGCCAAAAAGATTGAAAATAACACCAAAAAAATAAATAGCTAAAAAGTTATACACAAAGTTATCCACAGAATGTGTATAACTTAAAAATAATTCCTTCTATTATATATAGGACAGGAAGTTATCAACAGTAAATATATAATATCAAATAATCTGTGGATAATCAATTGAATTTGTTGATTTTCTTGACAGCAAAAGGCTTGTTCGCTTATAATACTATAGTGAAGTGCTACCATCAGTATTTTTTTGCTCTGAGATAGTTTATATATAAGGTTAATATAAGCTACTTGCTAAACTTCTTGAAAAGGGGGAGACAGGAATGAAAAGGACTTTTCAGCCAAATAATCGTAAGAGAAAAAAGGTTCATGGCTTTAGGAAAAGAATGAGTACCAAAAATGGTAGAATGGTACTTAAGAGAAGAAGACTCAAAGGTAGAAAGAGATTGTCAGCATAAGGCCACTAAAATGGTGGCCTTTTCTACCATATTATAACTCAGCGATTTTCATCATAGTGAGAGGATATTTAGTGAAAAAGAAATACCGGTTGAGAAAGAGACGGGAATTCAGTTACACCTATAAAAGCGGCAAATCCCTTGCAAATTCTTGCTTAGTTTTAGTGTACAGAAAAAATAGACTGGATGTCTCCAGAGTAGGCTTTTCCATCAGCAAAAAATTCGGAAATGCGGTACATCGGAATAAGATCAAGAGACGACTCAGAGAGATTTATAGAAAAAGAATAGATGAGATTAAGACAGGTTATGATTTGATCTTTGTAGTCAGAGTTGGAGCAAGAGAAGCAAGTTTTGCCAAGTTAGAGAATCGAATGGAGAATTTATTAAAAAGAGCCGGATTATTTGAAAGTAGTGATAAAATCAAATGAAGAGAATCTTAATTGGTGGGATAAGACTTTACCAAAGATTTATATCCCCATTATTTCCTAGAAGTTGTAGATTTTATCCTACCTGCTCTGATTATTCTATTTCTGCTATAGAAAAATACGGAGCTTTAAAAGGCTCGTTGATGTCAGTTAAGAGAATATTGAAATGCAACCCGTTTCATGCTGGGGGATATGATCCCTTGGAATAATAAGGTGATGACTAATCATCTTAAAAATCGAATTCGGAGGTATAAAAGGGAATGTTTTTACTACATAATGGATTGATGAGCAAGGGAAAGAGGTAGGTGTTGTAAAATGTGGTCAGCTTTAGTAGGTTTTCTCCAATCAATTATCGAAGGATTGAATAATATTGTTGGCAATTACGGTGTTTCTGTAGTTCTCTTTACTATTTTAACTCGTTTAGCCCTTCTGCCTCTTGATTTAAGAGCAAAAGAATCTACCAGGAAGATGGCTGAGCTAAATCCTGAAATTCAAAAGATAAATGAAAAGTATAAAAATGATCCTGAAAAGAGAAACAAAAAGACCATGGAGTTATACCAAAAGCATAAGGTCAATCCTATGGGAGGATGTCTTCCCATGCTGCTCCAGTTACCACTCATGTTTGCAATGTTTGCTGCACTTAGAGCCATATCAAGTGTCCAACTCCAAGGTTTTTATATAGATCTTATAAATTACAGCGATAATGCTATTGGTCCAGTACTTCAAGAGTTCGTTGAAAAAGTACAAGCCTCCTCTGCTATAAAGCAGAATGTAGGCGATTTACTTAATAGCCTATTTACCAACCCCAACAACGAAAAGCTCATTAGCCAGTTAACGGAAGTTGTAGGCAATACCAACATGACTACCATAATAGATGCCATAAAGAATATAACCACATCTCAAGCTCTAGAATTTTTAGATGCATCTGGCTCAGGTTTGAGATTTCTTTGGATTAAAAATGTTTGGATTGCAGATTCACCTCTTAGAGATATAATCGGCAGAACCATACCATTTATGGAGGGTGGATGGTATGGTGCTTGGAACGGGCTATTTATCTTATCCGCTTTAGCAGGAATAACATCCTATCTTCAGATTAAACTTACTTCTCCATCGGGGGATAATCCCCAGACCAGCGGAATGAATACAATCATGCCAATTATGTCCATTTGGTTTACGTCAATGTATACATCAGCCTTTAGTATATACTGGGTGACCAGCAATTTATTCCAAATTGCCCAACAACTTATCTATAATCGGATGTATCCTAAGGGAAAAACGGACAAGGAAGGTGCGAAAAAATGAAAACTGTTGAGAGCAGCGGTAAAACTATCGATGAGGCTATTTTGATGGCAGTTGCTCAACTGGGTGTACAAAGGGACAATCTGGAAATAGAGATTTTAGAAGAGCCGGTGAAAGGTCTATTTGGCCTTATTGGAGGAAGAGACGCTAGGATTAGAGCCAGTATTAAAAAGACTATGGGTGATAATGCTAAGGAATTTCTATCAGAGCTTCTGGATTTAATGGGTGTAGAAGCAATTATAGATGTAACCGAGTCCAATGATCAGATCAATATTGAGTTGAAGGGCAGAGGAATGGGACTACTTATAGGCCATAGGGGAGAGACCTTGGACGCTCTACAATATCTGACCAGCTTGGTGGTTAATAGAGAAGGGCAAGAATACAAGAGAATTACTCTTGATACCGAGAATTATAGAAAGAAGAGAGAAGAAACTCTTAAGCGATGGGCCAAAAGGTTGGGTTACAAGGTAGCAAAGACCAGAAAGAAGATTACCCTAGAACCTATGAATCCTTTTGAACGAAGAATAATTCATGCAGCCCTTCAAAATGATAATTATGTAAGAACCTACAGCGAAGGTGAGGAACCCTATAGAAGAGTTGTAATAGCCGTTAAGTAAATAACTGTTTAATATAGATAGAAATAGCCCAGTATAAAGATACTGGGTTATATTCTTTATAATAATATGAAAAGGAAGAAAGGTATGTATTTAGAAGATACGATAGCCGCCATTGCCACCCCACCTGGAGAGGGAGGTATAGGAATAGTTCGGATAAGCGGCGACAAAGCTTTAAATATAGCAAAAGACATATTTGTTTTTTCCGGAAGAAAAATGCAGGATTTTAAGGACAGATATTTTCATTATGGCAAAGTAGTAGATGAGGATGGTAGGATAATAGATGAGGTATTGCTTGTCTATATGAAAGCTCCGCGATCCTATACTACAGAAGATGTAGTGGAAATCCATTGTCATGGTGGAATTATACCTATAACCAATATCCTCAAAGCAGTTATAAATAAGGGTGCGAGATTGGCCGAACCTGGTGAATTTACTAAGAGAGCTTTTTTAAATGGAAGAATCGATTTGGTACAAGCTGAGGCTATCATGGATCTAATCTGTGCCAAGACCGAGAGATTGGCCAAGGCTTCCCTTAGACAAATGGAAGGTGGTCTATCTGGACACATTCGTGAGATGAGGCAAAGACTAATAGATCTCATGGCTCGTATTGAAGTTACCATAGACTACCCAGAAGAGGATATTGATGAGATGACCACCCAGTCTATAAGGGAAGAAATAGAGAAAATATCCCATAGAATAAATCATTTGTCACAAACTGCTGAGCAAGGTAAGCTGATTAGGCAAGGTATTAATGCTGTCATAATTGGCAAAACAAATGTGGGAAAATCCTCATTGTTAAATGCTTTGGTTAGAGAAGATAGAGCTATTGTAACGGATATACCTGGAACCACCAGGGATGTCATAGAGGAGTTTATAAATATAAAGGGAGTAGCGGTTAGGATAGTGGACACTGCCGGAATAAGAGAGACCTTGGATCAGGTTGAAAAGATGGGCATAGAAAGATCAAGACAAAATATAGAACGAGCGGATTTGATTATTACTGTCTTGGACGCTTCTAAGGAGTTGGAGCAGGAAGATAGGGAAATATTGAACTATCTTTCAGGCAGAAAAGCATTGGTGGTGCTGAATAAAATAGACAAGCCTTCAGTATTGAATAAAGAGTCACTGAAAGAGGAATTTGGCATAGAAGTTCCTATAGTGGAGACATCCCTAACCCTTGGAAAAGGCATTGACAAAGTTGAGGATATAATGTATAAAATGTTCTTTAGAGGAGAAGTAGGGATTTCCGATGATGTTATGATTACCAATATCAGACATCAAGAGGCCTTGAATATTGCTTATAACCACCTTCTAGATGTTCTAGAAGGAATGGATCAACAAATGCCCTTGGATATAGTTTCAATTGATTTGCGTAGTGCTGTAGACAGTCTGGGCAGCATTACAGGAGAGACTGTAACCGAAGATTTAATAGATAAGATTTTTTCCGAGTTTTGTTTAGGAAAGTAGGAGAATTCATGAGATTTAATGCAGGACAATACGATGTGATAGTAATAGGTGGTGGCCATGCAGGATGTGAAGCTGCATTGGCATCAGCAAGGATGGGGTATAAGACCGCTATTTTCGCTACCAACCTTGACAATATTGCAATGCTAGCCTGTAACCCTTCAATAGGTGGAACGTCAAAAGGCCATCTAGTTCGTGAAGTAGATGCCTTAGGAGGTCAAATGGGTCTTAATATAGATAAGTGTTTTATACAGATTAGGATGCTAAACACTGGTAAAGGCCCAGCAGTTCACTCTCTACGGGCACAAGCCGATAAACATGACTACCATCGTATGATGAAAGAAACCTTGGAGAATCAAACAGGATTGGATATAATACAAGGCGAAATAGTAGAAATACAGGAGAAGAACAGAAGAGTAACGGGAGTAGTAACGGCTTTCGGAGATATCTATACCTGTAAGGCAGCAGTTGTTGCAACAGGTGTTTATTTAAAGAGCAGGATAATAATAGGTGAGTATAGTGTAAACAGCGGTCCAAACGGATATTTTCCTGCCAATTTTTTATCTGAAAACTTGAAAGATCTGGGATTTAAGCTGCAGCGATTTAAAACTGGAACTCCTGCAAGAATTGATGCTCATTCCATAGATTTTGATAAGATGACGGTCCAGCCCGGGGATGAGGAGATAATACCCTTTTCTTTTTTAAACGATACCTTGGTTAGGGATCAGATACCCTGTTGGCTTACCCATACTACCGAAGAAACCCATGAAATCATTAGGGAAAATCTTCACAGAGCACCTATGTATTCAGGAAATATTGAAGGTGTTGGCGCTAGATATTGCCCATCCATAGAGGATAAGGTAGTACGATTTGCTGACAAGAAGAGCCATCAGATTTTTATTGAACCTGAAGGGAAGCATACCAAGGAGATGTATCCTCAAGGTCTTTCTACCAGCATGCCCATCGATGTTCAGCGGGCTATGTATAGAACGGTACCTGGACTGGAAAATGTCAGAATAGTACGTCCTGCCTATGCAATAGAGTATGATTGCATCGATTCTAAGGATCTTAAGCTCTCCCTTGAGAGTAAAGAGATAGAAGGACTTTTCTTTGCGGGGCAGATAAATGGTAGTTCTGGCTATGAAGAAGCGGCAGGTCAAGGTATCGTGGCAGGTATAAATGCTGTACAGTATATTCGTGGGCAGCAGCCAGTTATACTGGACAGATCTCAAGCCTATATAGGCGTTCTTATAGACGATCTTGTCACCAAAGGCACCAACGAGCCCTATAGAATGATGACCTCAAGGGCTGAATATCGTTTATTGCTTAGACAGGATAATGCGGATATGAGGCTGACTCAAATTGGATACGATATAGGCTTAGTGGATGATAAAAGATATGACTGGTTTATGAGAAAATGCGAAAGAGTTGAGAAAGAGATAAAAAGACTGAAAAACTTAATAGTCTCCCCTACCCATGAAGTGCTAAGTTACCTTGAAAAGAAAGGCACATCGGCCATCAAAAGCGGCATTAGCTTATATGAGCTCTTAAAGCGTCCGGAGATTACCTATACTGATGTGGAAATTTTGGGAGGGAAAGGTGAAGAGCTAATTCGCCAAGATAGGGAACAGGTAGAGGTGTCAATTAAATATGAAGGATATATAGAAAAGCAACAAAGGCAAGCCCAGCAGTTTAAGAAGATGGAATCAAAGCGGATACCTTCAGGAATAGATTATAGCAAAATAGAAGGAATGAGGTTAGAAGCCAGACAAAAGCTAAACCAGATAAAGCCGGAATCCATAGGTCAGGCAAGCAGAATTTCTGGCGTTTCCCCTGCTGATATTTCTGTTTTGATGGTTTATCTAGAGAAGATGAGAAGGGGAGGCGAACAAGGTGAAATATGATCTATCAAAGCTCATAAGAGGTCTTGAGACATTAAATTTTGATATTTCCGAGGGTCAGCTTAAAAAGTTTGACACATATGTTTCCCTATTACTTGAATGGAATGAAAAGATGAATTTAACAGCCATTGTTGATCCAGAAGATATTATGGTAGAGCATTTTCTTGACTCGATATCCATATTAAAGGAGATAGATATTGGACAAAACAGCTATGTAATAGATGTTGGGACAGGTGCTGGTTTTCCTGGAATTCCAATAAAGATAATGAGACCTGATATAAAAATAGTACTTATGGATTCCTTAAGGAAAAGAACAGAGTTTTTAGAAGCACTTAAAGATGAGTTAGATCTAATGGATGTTGAAATCATACATTCCAGGGCTGAAGATTTGGGGAGGAATGAAGGGTATAGAGAGCAATTTGACATAGCTCTTTCCAGGGCAGTCGCATCTTTAAATATTCTATCTGAATATTGCTTGCCCTTTGTAAAGGTAGGCGGTACTTTTGTATCATACAAAGGTCCCGCAGCCCATGAAGAACTATCAAATGCCCATAGAGCCATTAAAGTTCTTGGCAATGGGAAACCACAGATAAAGAAGGTTGAGGTACCATATTCGCCTAAGACTCACAACCTAATCTGTATACAAAAACTTTCATCAACCCCAAAAAAATATCCCCGTTCTCCAGGAAAGGTTAAGAAGTCGCCATTATAATGGCGACTTTTGTAATTAATTATTTAAAAACATTATAAACCGTCGCAATATGAAGGAAAACAAAGCTATAATAAGATAAACACATTAATTAAAGAAAAATAAATTAAAAAGAAGGAATTTAAGAAAATATGGAGAATAGTATAACTAGGATTTGGAGGTGAAGGTATGATTTCGATTAGGAGCTTACAAAATAGCATTAAGCAGAAGCGCGAAGGCGAACAAGTATTGCAAAGTATTCCCGTCACTATGATCAAACCAAATCCATACCAGCCTAGAAAGAAGTTTTCTCAGCAGAGTCTGGAGGAATTGTCAGAGTCCATAAAAGAGGTTGGATTAATTCAGCCAATTACTGTAAGAAAGACGGGTACCAACAGTTATGAATTGATTGCCGGCGAAAGGAGACTTAGAGCTTCAAAAATGGCAGGGCTTGAGGTCATTCCAGCAATAATAATGTCTGGTGATGAGAAGGATTCTGCTATTATGGCCATGATAGAAAATCTTCAAAGAGAGGATCTTCATTATTTGGAAGAAGCAAAAGGATATTTGGATTTAATCCAAGACCATGGATTGACCCAAGAGGAATTGGCTAATAAGATTGGTAGAAGCCAGTCAACCATTGCCAATAAAATACGTTTATTAAGACTATCGGATCAAATAAAGGATATGTTAATGCAGAACAACCTTACTGAACGCCATGCCAGATGCCTTCTAAGGCTCCCAGAAGAAGAGCTTCGTTTGAAAGCCCTCAATAAGATAATTGAAAAGAACTACAATGTAAAGGACGCCGAGATGTTAGTTGAAAGAACTATTCAGACCATTCAAAGGAGCGGAAGAGATAGCAGAAAAAGAAGAATGACCGGTGGATACAGAGACCTTAGGATTTTTATAAATACCATTAAAAATGCTGTTGTAATGATGAAGGATTATGGTATTAACCCCTTATTGAAAGAAGTTGATAATGGTGACTCAATCGAAATTACTGTAACAATCCCAAAGGCTTAGCTTTATCAGTATTTATAAAGCTGCAATAAAAATTAATTTAAAACTATGACATTTAATTAGCTGTGAAAATATCACAGCTTTTTTTCTTATGGCGATCTTTTGTTCAAAAACCCTTTAAAGAAAATAGAATATAAACTATAATGATAGTAAGAGAATTTAAAGGGGTTGTTTGAATGTCTAAAGTCATAGCCGTTGCCAATCAAAAGGGTGGAGTTGGTAAAACCACTACAAATATAAACCTTGGTGCCAACCTAGCCATTCTTGGCAAAAAAGTTTTGACCATCGATATAGATCCTCAGGGAAACACCACTAGTGGCTTGGGGATAGACAAGGATAGTGAATCCTTGTTATCAATTTATGATGTGTTGATAAACGGTGCCAATATCAGAGATGCAATATTAAAGACACAAGTTGAAAACCTAGATATTGTAACTTCGAACCTCCAATTAGCAGGAGCTGAGGTAGAACTTGTAATGATGGATCAAAGAGAGTACATGCTAAAGAATGCTATTGACACCGTCAGGGATAATTATGACTATATTTTCATTGATTGTCCACCTTCTTTAGGACTTATTACAATAAATGCTTTTACAGCTGCTGATAGCGTTTTAGTACCAATACAATGTGAATTCTTTGCATTGGAAGGGCTTACTCAATTGTTAAATACCATACAAAGGGTTAAGAAAATGTCCAATCCTAACTTAGACATAGAGGGAGTAGTTTTAACTATGTTCAATGCTAGGACAAACCTCTCTATACAGGTAGTAGAAGAAGTCAAGAAACATTTTCGTTCCAAACTATTTACAACCATCATCCCTAGAAATGTTAGGTTAGGAGAGGCTCCCAGTCATGGACTTCCCATACATTTATATGATTCAAGATGTGTAGGTGCTGTTTCCTATGCTGAACTTGCCCAAGAATTTTTAGATAGAGAAAGTGAGGTAGTTTAAATGACTAAGAGGGGATTGGGAAAAGGTTTGGATGCTTTATTTCAAGCCTACGACAATAAGGAAAGTGTAGACGCTTCAAAAGACCAAGTGCTGGAGGTAAAGATCCATGATATAGATCCCAATATTGGACAACCTCGAAAGAATTTTGACAGCGTATCCATAGAAGAGCTTAGTAAGTCTATAGAAGAACACGGTATTGTGCAGCCTATAATCGTAAGGCCTTAAAATGGCAGATACACCATTATAGCCGGAGAAAGAAGATGGCGTGCTGCGAGACTTGCAGGCCTGGACAAGGTTCCTATTATTATTAGAGATATAGATGAAAAGGAAATGCTTGAAATCGCTCTTATTGAAAATTTACAAAGAGAAGATTTAAACCCTATGGAAGAAGCTGAAGGGATAAATAGTTTGATTCAAGCATATGGTCTAACTCAAGAACAGGTAGCACAAAGATTGGGCAAGAGCCGTCCAGCTATCGCTAATTCCCTAAGGCTTCTGAATTTGCCAAAAGAGGTAAAGACAATGCTGGAAACTAATTTGATATCTTCTGGTCATGCTAGAGCTTTGTTGGGCTTGGATAGTGATAGCAAAAAAGTAGAAATAGCCAAGTTAATAGTAGAAAAGGGACTTAGCGTTAGGGAAACAGAGAATCTTATAAAGAAGATAAAGACAAATAAAGACAATCAAAAAACTGCTAAGACAACAGAGAAGCCTTCCTACATACTTGAGCTAGAAAACAAGATGGAAGAATCTCTAGGTACTAAGGTAACAATTCAGCAAGGAAAGAAAAAGGGAGTTATCGAGATAGAATATTATAGCAACGATGACTTAGAAAGAATCATCGATATGATTTCAATATAGATTAAAGAATGTTTCACGTGAAACATTCTTTTTTCTATATATATATGAAATTTTTATTAACATAAATTTTAACTATTACTTTACAATCTAATTATAAAAAACTGAGTCTTAACGGATTATATAGAATGGTTATTATGAATGTTTCACGTGAAACAAAAAAGCTGATGTGTATTTACATCAGCTGTTGGTAATAGGTTTAAATAATCCCTTTAACAAAAGCAGTAAAGAAGTTCGCGTCAATGAAAAATCCGGAAAACTTAGAGCCATCAAAAAAACGAGCTAGGAAATCAGCTGGTATAACCAAGTAGAGAAGGGGAACGAGAGCAAAAACAATGAAGAGGAAAAGTACGCCTCTAAACATACCTAAAAACCCAGCTGTCAAATTATCAAACTTCTTTAAAACTGGAAGATAAATGACATTATTGACAACGGAAACTATCAGCATAAAGAAAAGCTGTAAAGCTAAGAATATTACTATAAAGCTAATAAGATTCAATATAGTATTGGCAACAGTGTAATCTATGTACTGACCGACGGAGTTCAATCCATCAAGATTCTGTTGAACTAAGTTTGATTGTATATTGCTGCTAAAGGGGTTAGGCAGACCCGAGTCGGCAACAATTCGGGTAATCTGATCTTCTGTCAAGGTTGATACCGGTAAAATCTTATCAGCAAAAGCTGTCTTAGAGGAACCTTCTGAGTAATAAGCGATTTTATCAATTAGCTCAGGAAATTTTTTCGTGATTGTTTGGGTAAGAGATGGATGCAAGATATAGGATAGCAACCAAGATACAATAAAAGAAGCTATATTATACAGTGATACGCTAAAACCATAATACATTCCAACCAATATACTAATTACTATTACTGATATAATGCCTAAATCTATTATATTCATATACTAGGGCAAATGCCCTTCCTCCTTTCTGTAAACAGGGCAATTGGGTAAACACAACAACCATTTATACATCTTGATCAATTGGCATAGTGGAATAAACTTGTAAAGTTCCATCCTGTTTCAATATATAAAAATGATCAGTCTGGTATGGACTTGCAAATAAGCCTTTTATGTCATAACCTATGTAACTTTCTCCTTCGACCTTACCATCTTTATTAAGAATCAGAATATTTTTGCCATATTGTAAGGAAATAAACCTATCACCAAAAGGGATTATACTAGTCAATTGCGAAGGAAAATTTACATTAGTTCTATTTCCCTGGTTATTTATGAATACTCCATTGTAATGACTGTCTCCATCATCATCTAAAATCCTCTGATCTATGTATATCAGCAAACCTAAATTACCCTTAACACTTTGGATGCCTCTGGCATTCATATTGGGGATTTTCCATTGTATATCGCTTTCTTTATTGTAGCATACTATCTCTTGATTGCCAATCAATATAAAATTGGACGGGAATCTAAAAATTCTATAAAAAACTTGGTCCACTGCTGACGTAAATCCGTATAGCGATAGATCACTGTCATAGTGGAGAAGTTTAGTAATTGGAAAAGATCCACTAGCATCCAAGGTTAAAATTGAAAGAGTGCTGTGGGATACATCGCTGTCAGCATCTAGATAATAAATATCACTATCATATCCCAAATCTAGAAGCTCTAGATCGTCAGAGTTAAGGTATTTTAAATTCAGCTTATTATCCTGTACTTTTATGGGTAATAGAATAAACTTGCCGAATTCTTTCAAGCAAACGGCGGAATTTTCTAGGGTGAATATTTTATTAAGGCTCTTTCCCTCTACTTTATAAATATCCACACCGTTTACCAGCATGTAGTTGTCGGTTAAGTCTGTTATTATAAAATCCTTTATATATAAAAG
>JAWLDD010000007.1:0-19392 GCA_041686815.1 Candidatus Atribacteria bacterium
AGGCTGTTTCTGTTTTATAAAAAGCGGTTTTTCAGTACCTGGATATATTGGAACATCTTTTCCTGCAACTTTACAAATTGCGCTAGCCAGCATCGCCCTCTTAACAGGCTCACCGCTAACCGTTGTTATTCCCAGGAGATCACAATCTGGGTGTGAAAGCAAATAAGCAAGACAAACTGCATCATCTATGTCGCTTCCGATATCTGTATCCAATAGTATTTTGTTATTCATATCGAACCGCTCCTTTCTCATATAGTATAATGCATTACGCCATATTAAACCATAATTGTGAAGATCTTCTGTTTAAATTGTGTTCTATAGACTGATACCTATACTCATTGTTTGCCCTCTACTTCTTTTAGATAAACGGTGATATCAAATTCTCCAATAGGAGTCACTAGGGTTAACAGCAAAGCCTTTTCATTGATACTGGGCAATGATACGTATTCATCTATAAAGATCTGGGGCGGCACTATATCGCATACATAGTTTTCTTGAGCCAAATTGGTCATAGCATTGCCCCCTATAATATTGGCTACTTCCCCAAGAGCAGAGGATGCGAAGCTATCTATTTTATCCATATCCATACCGGACATTATCCTAATCATCTCCAGTATCATAGCCTTTGGAAAGCTGAAGAGGATTGCCCCATGCAAATCTCCTTTTACTCCCAATACGACATTTGCATCCCTCTTGACTGTAAGATCTTCTACCACTTTTAGATCCCTTCTCTGAGGATCTACATCAATCATTAATTGGAATACGTCTTTAACTGCTTTATAAAAGGAGTTTATATACTCTGCTTTCATTGGGCTTGTCCTCCTTTACTTCTCACATACTCTCCAATCTCCTGATCCATCTTTCCGACATGGACTATAAGCCAGGTCATAAGCCTACCACCAAATTCCTGTATCTTATCTTCAGTAAATCCCTCTTCTTCAAAGATTTTAACATAGCCATTAATACCCTCTTTAAATCTTGCGTGGGCTTGCTTATGGTTCTCAATGTCCGGATAATTTATCTCTTCTTGATAGGCTTCCTCAGCATCGAAATGTTCAACTACATATTCTTTCATAAATGTCATGGTTTCCTTTACCTTATCCAGCTTATCCTCCCAATTCTCTTCATTTCGAATAGTCTGGGTAAAATCTGAAACTCTCCTAAAGAGCTCCTTATGTTGATTATCAATCAGCTCAACACCAATCTTAAATTTGTCTTTCCACATCATACAAATCCCTCGCTTTCATAACTGGACAATGAAAATGTATCGAAATCCATGTCTTTATTTTTCCTTATTCTACATATATAGGAGATATCCTTCTTATTTATATGAAATTCTGCTCGATATGGCATAATATAGCGAACCCTGTAATCAGTTGACTACAGGGTCTGCATAATATATATTAAGGGGTTATCGCTTGCAAGGGCTATTTCAGCATTTGTATTTGAACTATTTGCCTATTTTACTCTAGATTTTATAATCTCGTAACCGAGTTTACTAATTGAGTTTTCAATTTCATCGATTGATACTTTATCTTGGTCAAAGTCTAATTTTACCTTACTTGAATTGAACGATACTTTTACTGTATCCTGTTCTACTCCATTTAACCCTTTAAGTGCAGCTTCGATCTTTTGCATACATGATGGACATGTCAAGGTTTCCAATTGAATTGTTGCTGATTTCATAATACTATCTCCTCTCATTTATTTTTTTCCATTTCCTCTAACCTAACTTTCATGATTAATTATAACCATTTTAACTAAATAGATCTGTGACTTGGGTCAAAATTTGGTTTTATTTTCTTAGTTTATAGCGCAATAATCTCATTCCGTTAAGAATAACTACTAAGATACTTCCCTCGTGTACCAACATACCAATGGACATATTCATCCATTCACTGAACAATAGGCTGATCAATAATACTATTACCACGCCGACAGCAATGAAAATGTTTTGCCTCATATTTCTGGCTGTGGCTTTTGTTAATCCAAGGGCATGGGGTAAACGACTAAAATCTGAATTCATTAACACAACATCCGATGTTTCAATGGCTACGTCTGTACCGCCTCCCATAGCTATGCCAATATTGGCTAATGCCAGTGAAGGGCTGTCATTAACACCATCCCCAACAAAGGCTACTATCTGGCCTTCTTCTTCAATCAATCTCTTAATATAGGCTGATTTATCTTGAGGTAACATGTTTCCATAGGCCTGGGTTAAGCCTAGTTCACGGCTAACTACATCAACAGTTCCTTGATTGTCACCTGACAGCATAACAAGGTTCTTTACTCCTAATTTCTTTAGCTTCAAAAGATGTTCTTTAACCCCCGGACGTATCTGGTCGCGTACGCCCATCAAAATTTTCAGCTTTCCATCTATAGACGTCAATACCAGGGAATTTCCATTCTTCTCGAAACGTTCTACATCAGCTTTAGCCTTTTCATCCAGTTCAACATTTTCTCTTTCCATTAAAGCCACATTGCCTACGGCTATTCTATGTCCATTGACATTAGCTACAATTCCTTCACCTTTTATAACTTCCGTGTTTTCAACGGAATAGAATGTAGTTTCGCCAATTTCCTCCAATACTGCTTTTGCCAGTGGATGATCTGATTCACGTTCTACGCTTGCCAGATATCCTAATGCCTCATCGATGTTGTCTCCATAATATTGTTTTTCAGCCACCGATGGGTTTCCTACAGTAAGCGTGCCTGTTTTATCGAATACAATTGTATCCAATCTACTGAAATCGCTGATTACTTCACTGCCTTTGAGCAGAACTCCATTACGCGCTCCATTTCCTATTCCTGCAACGTGGGATACCGGTACACCAATAACCAAAGCACCTGGACATCCTAGAACCAGAATGGTAATAGCTAGCTCAATGTCTCGTGAGAATAGCCATATTATAAAGGATAGAACTAGAACTGCCGGTGTATAATATTTAGAGAATCGATCTATGAAACGCTCTGCTTCTGATTTTGAGTCCTGTGCTTCCTCTACCAGTTCAATGATCTTACCGAATGTTGTATCTTCGCCTACACGGTCAGCCACAATTTGGATGGTTCCATTATCTAAGATGGTACCTGCAAACACCTTTGAACCTTTTTCCTTACTAACTGGAATAGACTCTCCCGTAATACTGGCTTCATTAACACTGCCCTCACCTGTTAGCACTGTACCGTCAACCGGAACCTTTGCTCCAGTCTTAACAAGTAAGACATCGCCTACATCAACTTCATCAACTTCAACTTCTACAAACTCTCCATCTTCCATCTGCTTTAGTGCGCTTTCCGGTGCCATTTCCGTTAACTCTTTTATAGCTGAGCGGGTCTTGTTTAATGTTCGCTGCTCCAAAAAAGCCCCGAATAAGAATAAGAACGTAACAATTGCTGATTCTTCGTAATTTCTTATTAAAAACGCTCCAAGGACTGCTATAGTAACTAATACATCAATACTCACAACCTTTACTCTTAAGGCTTGATATGCTTGAATAGCTATAGGCGCTAAACCCAAGATGGATGCAATAATCAATGACCAGGTAAAGATGCTCATATTGTTTATAGTCCACTTGCTTAAAAATCCAACCGCAATCAGTATAGCACTGATCAATGTGATACTATTTTTATTCCTTAAAATATATCGCTGCATGTCTCCACTCCCCTCTATTACATAATTTAAAACAGCTTTCTTTCAACATACATTTGCATAATACGACAGGACATTTGCTCTTCTCTTTAAAACCTTATACTATTTAGTGGCTATTAACCTAAAGAGAAGAGCAAGGCCTAACTAAGCTTGGTATGCTTCATCTAATTCAGCCAGCATATTGTATACAGCTTCATAGCTTTCACATACATCATCTGGCACGGTATAGTTATGGGTAATTTCACGCAGCTGTTTGAATTCATTATCCAGTTCTGGTTTTCCTGATGCTGCTTCCTTTATCTTTGCATTTATTTCATCAAATACTTTGTGTACGTCATGGAACTCTGGATGGGTCCCACCATGGACACGTGCTACAATTGGGACATATTGTTCTAGTACCCTGATATTTCTTTCCTTTACTTCATTAAATTTAGTCATTATATATCTCTCCTTCTTTTATTGTTTCTCTTTATATTCTTTCTTAATTGCTTTTCTATGTGCATTTTAGCATTTCTTTACTACAAAAAAAATGACCTAGGTCAAATTTAGAAAATATATTAATTAAAACACCAGAACAAGGTCTGGTGTTAATTAATCTTTAAGTTCTATTCCACATACTTTAAGGACTCTGCCATATTGATTCGGTCAATTTTCCTATTGAGTATCAAGTTGACCAGTAATGTGATCATCATAGTTATCAAGGCTGCTATAAGATAGCTTGAAGCAAATATCTGTTCTTTAAAGGAGAAATCCTCCACATTTATCTGATCTATAATAAACCCGTGAAGCAACTTGCCAAGGATCAGACCGGAGAGGGTTGCTATTATGGTGAGAATTATGGTTTCCCGAAAAACATAGCTCTTGGTCTCCTCGGCGTAAAAGCCAAGAACCTTAATGGTTGCAATCTCACGGCTGCGCTCTGTAATGTTGATGTTGTTTAGATTATAGATTACTACAAAGCCAAGGGTACATGCACAGAGGATGACCAGCCATATGATGTAATCTAGACTCTTCATCATATTATCCACCATAACTCTCATATCATTGAGAACCGCTACATTCGTCACATCTTTCCCCTTTGACAGTGACGCAGATGCCAAGTAAAGGTCTTCTTCGTCCGTTGTGGCATATGCACCTGTATACTGTACTTCATCTCCGAACAGCCCTTCATAGGTTTCACCTGTCATGAACAGGTAGTTTCCCATATAGTTCTCAAAAATACTGCCAATTTCCACCTCTACCGTTTCAAGCTCATCCTTTTTGATGGTAATGGTATCTCCCAATGTCACTCCCAAATCCTGTGCTAGCTTATCATTAATTGCAATCTGCCCTGCTGAAGGATAGGGCAAAGCTATACCATCTAAATACAAGCCAATCACCTTTGATATGTTGGGATCGTCTGTTGCAACGACAGTGGCCTTCTTGATCCCATCCATATACACAACTTCCTTCTCATCGGTGGAAACAAATACACATTGGGACAATATATCCCCAAACTCCTCAATGAAGTCTTCCCTCTCCTCCTGGCTACGGGCCTCACTAAAGGAGATACTAAAATCATATACCATTATGGTATCAAATTGGTCGTTTACCACATTACGGATAGAATCACCTATCCCCAAAGCAGCCACTACCAATGATGTACATCCTGCAATACCCAATACCGTCATAAAAAACCGCCGCTTATAACGCAGGATATTACGGATAGACACCTTATGGAGAAAACCTAGTCGGTTCCAAAGAACCGGTATACGCTCTAATAATACCCGTTTTCCTGCCTTAGGAGCTTTAGGCCGAATTAGCTGTGCTGGCATTTGCAGTAGTTCACTTTTACAGGAAATATAGGTTACACCTGCTGAGCAAAAGAGGGATACACCCAACGAAAAGACAGCAAGGGGTACATCAAAGACATACTCAATGGAAGAAAAATCATACATCATGCTATAGGCTTCCCATATGGCAATGGGAAAGTACTTCGTTCCCAGAAAATATCCCACAACGCATCCTATTATTGCTGCACTGCCAGAATAGAAGATATATTTTCTGGCTATAGCACCGTCACTATATCCAAGGGCTTTCAAGGTACCAATTTGCGTACGCTGTTCATCTACCATTCTGGTCATGGTGGTTAAACAGACCAATGCCGCTACTAAAAAGAAGAACATTGGCAAAACCTTTGCAATCCCATCTACAATGGAAGAATCATTTTCAAAGCTGGTATACCCCACATTGTGGTTTCGATTCAATACATAGACTTTAACAGCAGGGATATCCTCTATCTCCTTCCATCCATTGTTTATCTCTTGCTGCGCCTCTGCTAGTTCCTTCTCGGCATCAGCGAAGGCTTTCTCTGCTTCTTCTTTTGCGTCTTTATATTCCTTAAGGCCTCTTTCATATTCGACTTTGCCCTTTTCCAAAGCATCCCATCCAGCCAGAATATCCTGTTTGTTTTTCTCTAATTCAACCTTAGCTGAATCCAGCTTGGATTTAGCCTCTGCAAGCTGAGCCTGGGCAGCTGAAAACTTGCTATTTGCCTCCTCCCTTCCCCTATCCAGCTCTTTTTGGCTGGTTTCAATCTGTGCAAGGGTCTTTTCCAGCTCTGTATATTGCTGAATAATGCCAGTGGCTTCAATGTCTGCCACAGCTGATTTTGCTTGATTTAGCTGGCCTTCAATGATGATATATTCCTCACTGTCAGGATCGCTGATCTGGGAGAGAGCAGCTTCCAAAGAGAGAATGGTCTCCTTTAGTCTTTTATGCTGATCTATTACCCCGCTTTCTTCAATCCCTTCCATAGCCGAGATCACTGAAGCGCGACCTCGCTGAAGTTCTTCTTGCTGTGAATCCAGTTCAGCAAAAGTTTCTGCCCTGCTGGTTTCATATTCCTCAAAGGCCTTTTCCCAATCTCGTACAGACTTGTGATATTCTCTTTCTCCACGGGCTAGCTTAGACTCAGCATCCTTTAATCTATCTTCCTGCTTCTTGATTTCCCGTTTTGCTTCTTCCAATTCCTCTAAAGCCTGATTCAGTTCTTTCTCAGCATCAGCCTTTTCAGCTAGATACTCCTCATAAGCTTTTTCATATTCCTTCTGGGCTTCAAGCAAGTCTTTTTCTGCCTGCTCTACTATCTCCCCATGGCGAAGCTGTCCTCTCACCTCCAAGGCTTCCTTTAAAACCTTTTCTTTTTGAGTAATTAAATCTTTGTATTCCTTGCTGTATACCTCATTGTAGCCCTTCAAACCAACCAGAATCTCCGTATAATAATCCGCTACGAATCCATCTTCCGGTAGATAAACGAATCCGTGGACCACGCCCCCTGCCAGGCTGGTTGTTCCTCGATCGTAATTCAGGTAATTGACTGAATCAGCGATTCCTACAACTGTATATTCCTCATAGGCAAAGGCATCAATTGTATCCTCATTGTTGCTGGAAGCAATACGAATCTTTGATCCTAGGATATCCTCTGGAAAGGCACGGGAATCCAGTACACATTCGTTACCTACCTGAGGCATTCTTCCATATTGTATGTTTAACAGGTTAACCTCTTTTGTTATGGAATGAGCTTTTAAAACAACTTCATTCTCTGTACCTATATCCGCAACAAAATCCATGGATATGGAACCTTCTGCAGTGATATCCTCCTGCTCTTTAAAATACTGTACATCCTCCTTGGTCAAACCCAATGTGGAGAGAAGGCGGAAATCATACATTTTCTGATCAAAGACATAGGTATCCAAATTTTTTACCATAGCAGTTCTTGTTATTTTCAATCCAGAAAAGAAACCCACGCCAAGGGCAATGATAGCCATAATGGCAAGATAGCGTTCCAGTGTATGCTTTATTTCACGAAGGTTATTCTTGTGCCATGCTGAATTTCGAATCATCACCATTCTATCTCCTCTATGGACAAAGCCCTATGGTTTTTATTAACTGAGACCACCGTTCCGCTTTTCATATGTATGACCCGATCTGCCATAGCAGTCAGCGCAGAATTGTGGGTTACTATGACTACCAACATCCCATTTTCTCGGCTTTGATCCTGCAGCAACTTCAAGATCTGTCTTCCCGTTTGGTAATCCAAAGCCCCTGTTGGCTCATCGCATAGTAGCAGCTTTGGTTTCTTGGCCAGGGCTCTGGCAATAGCTACCCGCTGCTGTTCCCCACCAGAAAGCTGGGCAGGAAAATGGTGCATTCGATCTCCCAGACCAACACTGTCCAGCACTTTTTGTGAAGGCAAAGGATTCTTTATCATCTGGGTTACAATCTCTACATTTTCAAGTGCTGTAAGATTTGGGATGAGGTTATAGAATTGGAATACAAAACCTATATCCTCCCGACGAAACCTGGTCATTTCATGCCTGCTTAAGACAGAAATATCCTTATCTCCTAATACCACTCTTCCGGATGTCAGAGTATCCATGCCTCCCAATATGTTAAGGAGAGTTGTTTTGCCAGCACCAGACTGACCTACAATCACGCAGATTTCTCCTTCTTCTATTTCAAAAGAAACATCTTTGAGTGCAAATAATTCCACATATCCTGTTTGATATACCTTGTTTACATTTTCAAACTTAACAAATGAGCCCATAGTACATACCTCCGGTTTGGCTTATATGTCCACCATTTAAAAAAGTACTTGTATCATATTATTTTACACAAGTACTGTCTTAGTAAAATATTCAACTTAAAATATTTATTAGTATACCGTTGTCGCAAAATCATCCCGCCTATCTATTTTCCCCATTATTGCTCATCTTTAGTGTGTTTCTCTTCTTGAAATCATTCTTCTAATGATGGAAACAACAGCGAAGTAAACTGAAGTAAGGCTGGTAAATCTATATCCTTCTGCACCGAGCTTGCCAATATAGCTTCCGCATAAATGGCGATAACGGGCAATGGCTTTTTTCTATTTAAGCGCAGCAATAGGCTGTTGAGAATATCTACAATCTGCTGGCGCAGTATCACATGGTGTTTGCCAAACAGACCAATGATATTGCCGGAATAGTCCATCCAGATTGGCTCATACTTTTTGGAAAAGGATTCAATACCGTTGTAGATGGCACTAACACCTGTAGCAATATCAGTTGCTACACTGCATTCTTTTTGTATATTATCAAGGATATCTTCCCAATCTTTGAGCATTATAGTGGCAATCAGCTTTTCTTTGCTGGCAAAATAATTAAAGATAGTTCCCGTAGCAATTCCACAACTCTTTGCCACTTTCCGTATTGTAAACCCTTTGTACCCAACCTGAAACAACAATTTTTCAGATGTTTGTAAAATTAGTTCTTTGGCATTTTCTATTGCCTTCGGCATATAATCCCCTTCTATATGAACATGTTCATATAGAAGTATAAAAGATTTTCTTATCATCGTCAATAAAAATTCAACAATTACCTATATTTCGCTTCCTTATCTGCTCTTCTTAGTATCTCATTGACCGTCTCTTCTACAGACATGCTGGAAGTATCCAGCCAAAGACCGATTCTGGGCGTCTCTTCGATGAAGCTATTGTATAGGCTTTCAACTGTATAACCTATATATCCCTTTTTACCTCTATTCTGTTCACGCTTTTTAATAGTCTCTATATCAGGATTTAATACTACAACATAGGTGGGATACTGCTCTAAGAGATCCACAAAGTATTGTAGTTTTTCACCAAGGTAATTATCCTGAACAACAACGGTAAAGCCATTATTATAGTACTCTATGGCTACTTTTGCAGCAATAGAATATCTCAGGTCAAGCTGCCTCAGAGCTTCCTCGCTTGGATTTTCATCCATTTCCTCTCTACCGGTCACAATCATTCTCCTAAAGACATCACCACGAATATGGACACATTTGTCTAGCCTTTTAGCTAAAGCCTCAGCAATAGTAGACTTGCCCGATGCCATAACTCCGGTTATAACATATATAGCTTTTTCCATAACAATCCCCCATATTGATGTGCTCGCTCTGGCTCAACTTCATCACTATCGTACTTTATTATTCAATAAACCATAATATAATCAAACAAGCAACATTCGGTCGCTGAACCCTTCAAATCTCTTTAAGAGGTCAGTTACATCTAGGTTATTCTTTTCATTGCCTGAAACATCAAACACTATTTCACCTTTATTCATCATAATCAGCCTGTTGCCAAATCTAATAGCGTCCTTCATATTATGGGTAATCATCAAAGTGGTTAACCTATTCTTCTCCACCAATTCTTGGGTTAAGCTAAGCACTTTAACAGCGGTCTTAGGATCAAGAGCAGCAGTATGTTCATCTAGTAGCAGCAGTTTAGGCTTCTGTAGTGTGGCCATTAGCAGAGCCAGAGCTTGCCGTTGTCCCCCGGATAACAATCCCACCTTATCGTGAAGCCTAGCTTCCAGTCCAAGATCCAGAGCCTTCAAGTGCTGTTGAAGTTCCATCTTTTCCTCCCTCTTAATGCCCCAGCGCAGCCCCCTGCTCTTTCCACGGCGGTTTGCAATGGCTAGGTTTTCTACGATTTCCATATCTGCTGCTGTACCCATCAGAGGGTCCTGAAATACTCTGCCTAAAAAGGAGGAGCGCTTATATTCTGGCATTTTGGTTATATTCTCTCCGGCTAGCAAAATCTCTCCGGCTTCCGGCATATATACCCCTGCAATTACATTGAGCAGGGTAGATTTCCCGGCACCATTTCCCCCAATTACGGTGACAAACTCTCCTTCTTTAATATGAAGATTAAAATTGGATAAAACCTTATTTTCATTTATGGTACCGATATTGAAAACTTTAGTCAAATTATTTATCTTTAACATAGCTTCACTCTGCTTTCTCTAGGTTAATTTTCGGTTTCACAAATTTATTCTTCATTGTGGGAATTGACAAAGCTATGGCAACCACTATAGCTGTAAATAGCTTTAAGTTGGAGGATTTTAGCCCCAACCGCAGTACTGCGGCAATGATCATCCGGTAAATAACTGATCCGGTAACCACTGAGGTCATCCTCAAGAAGTAGTTTAGGCGTTTTCCGAAAAGCACCTCACCAATAATGACAGAGGCCAAACCGATTACTATAGTTCCTGTGCCCATTCCCACATCTGCATATCCTTGGCTTTGGGCTACTAAGGCTCCAGATAGGGCTACCAGCCCATTGCTTAACAGTAGTCCAAGGATTTTCATCATATCGGTATTTCCACCCATTGCCCGCACCATATGTTCATTATTTCCCGTAGCACGTATTAGTCCACCAATTTCGGTCCCGAAAAACCAATACAGTATTGCCATGATTGCCAATGAAAAAACTACGCCTATACTAAGGGTTATCATGGTCTTGTCAAAGCCTGATGGTAACAAGAGCTGAACCCTAGTAAAAACTGTTTCCATTCCTAGTAAAGCGATGTTGGCCTTTCCCCCCATGATGGTAAGATTAATGGAATACAAGGCAATCATGGATAAAATACCCGATAAGATTGCTGGAATGTTTAGCTTGGTATTCAATAATCCTGTTACCATTCCCGCTAATAGCCCTGCCATAAAGGCTACTGCCAGGCTGAGGAAGGGATCCCATCCCGCTGTAATTAAAATGGCGCTTACAGCGCCTCCTAAAGCAAAGCTTCCGTCAACCGTCAAATCAGCATAATCTAAAATCTTATATGTGATATATACACCTAAAGTCATAATCCCCCACAGTACACCCTGTGCTACTGCACTATGGAGGGATAAGAACAAACCTTCCATATCCTTTTCTACCCCCATTAGAAAGGATTTAGGCATTAAACCCAAATCCTTTTTGTCAAATGTCCTATTTTGATCAAACAGCTTATTCAGTAATAAAGGTTGCTTTATCCATCAGCTCTCCGGGTATGGTTATCCCCAAAGCATCAGCAATCTTTGTATTTATTAACAATTCAAAATCCGTCAGATACAGAATTGGCATATCCTCTGGTTTTGCATTGTTTTTCATAATGTCAACAGCTTGAGTACTGGTGAGCTTGCCCAGATCATAGTAGTTTATTCCATAGGTAGCTAATCCGCCATTTCTAAGCATGCCCTCTTCACCTACAATAACTGGAATGTTGGCTTCCTGAGCAATCATGGATACCGTCGCCATACCAGAAGCAATCATATTGTCGGTGGGGGTATAGATAGCCTGAACCTTTCCTACCAATGATTCCACTACTGATTGAATTTCAGAGGATTGAGAAACGCTAGCATCAACAACATTTAGTCCCATATCCTCCGCAGCCTCCTTGGCTAGACTTACTTGGAAGACAGAGTTGGATTCGCTGGAATTATAAAGCAGCGCCACGCTCTCCACATCGGGCAAAATCTGCTTTAGTAGCTCCATCTGTTCCTTTACAGGTGTTAAATCCGAGGTTCCCGCTACATTGGTGCCGGATTTTTCGTTGGACTTCACCAATTTGGCGTCAGCTGGATCAGTAACTGCTGTGACCAAAATCGGGATTTCAGTGGTCTCGCTTGCCATAGCCTGTGCTGCAGGAGTGGCTATAGCCAAAACCAAATCCACTTTATCGTTGACAAACTTTGCAGCAATAGTCTGGCAATTGGATTTTTCGCCTTGGGCATTCTGATAATCGATGGAAAAGTCCTTATCCTTAACAAGTCCTGCTTCCTCTAAACCATCCACAAAGCCCTGATAGGCAGCATCAAGAGCATCGTGGGTTACCAACTGAAGCACACCGATTTTAAATGTTGACTTTCCTCCTTGACTTGTGGCCTTGTCACCACATGAGGAAAGAATCACCAAGCTGCAGATAAGGAGCATGGCAATAATACTCTTCTTAATTACCTTAATCATACTATATCTCCTTTATTTTTATTTAATTGCTAAACACTCGTGACTTTAGTCAGGAGAGGCTAGACTTAAGAAATGGGGACGACAAGCTCCCTTTTCTCCGTGCTGACCACGATACTGGTTTCCATGCCGCTAATCCCCGGAATAGCTACTAGGGCATTTATGACGTTTTCCTTATATACTTCCAGATTAGGTGCCACAGCCTTTAGCAAATAGTCCTTGCTGCCTGTTAGGGTATAGCATTCCAATATATAGGGCAGCTCTTTTACCCTGCCAACAAAATTCTCAATGGTCTTCTGATTATAGGGCGCTAAGTTTATGGTGATAAAGGCTGTTATTTCAAACCCTAATTTCTTTTCATCCAATAGAGTAGTAAACCGGCGGATGACACCCTTTTCAACCAAGTTCTTAGTACGACTTAAGCAAGCAGAGGGTGAAAGTCCCACAGCTTTGGAAAGTTCAAGATTTGAGATAGAAGAATCCTGTTCAAGAAGCAACAGTATTTTTTTATCAATATGATCTAGAGAAATTTTATATGCCCCCTTACAAAATATTATTCTGATTTTTTCATATATTAGCATATAAAATTCGGAGTGTCAAGGATATTTCAAAATTATTTTTGGAACAAAAAGGCTTTCCAACGAATACGCTGGAAAGCCTCATATCTACTATTAAGATGTTCTAGTTGTAAGCCGGGATTTATTTATCTATAACAACTTCTCTACCCAGCTGTGCAGATTCATAAATGCCTCGCAGAATCTTCATTGTGGCCACACCGTCTTCCACGGGACTTATACATTTTGATATATCATCAATACAATCCACGAAATGGGCCATCTCTCTATTGAAGGCATCCTCTTCAGTATCCCATCCGTATTTAGCGCTCATGTCTACAAGATAATCGTCCATTTCTGTATATATCTTTAATTCTGGATCATAGTCGTAGATAAAGCTTCCTTTTGTTCCGTAGCATTCAATCCTTATGATGTCCTCTTTTATGTGCTGACTATAACTAGTCTCTACCTCCATAACTGAACCATCATCAAATCGTATCATGGCAACACACATATCCTCTACATCGCTAGTGTTGTTACCACCTGATGCCTTATATCGTTCAATCCCTTTTATGTTTTTGCGAGGCCCAAGATTATTGAATGTTACACCGGTTATAGTAGATGGTATGGGTTTACCCATCAAATAATGACATATATCTACCACATGAACGCCCAGGTCGATAAGAGGTCCGCCACCGGACAATTCTTTGTTGGCATACCATCCTCCCGGATTCCCCGCTCTTCTCAAATAACAGACCTTGGAGAAATATATATGTCCAAAACGTCCGGCCTTAATTAAATCAACTAGAGTTTGTGCTTTTTTCTCAAAGCGCATTACATAGCCAAGCATTACTAAACGTCCAGTTGCTTTAGCTACTTCCTGAATTTCCAATGCCTCTTCTACTGTCATAGCCAAAGGCTTTTCGCAAAGTACATGTTTGCCTGCCTTTAAAGCAGCTATAGTAGCGCTGGCATGAACACTGTTCCAGGTACATACACTAACGGCATCCAGATCCTCCATTTTAAGCATTTCATTATAATCGGTAAAGGTATTCTTTATGCCATATTGCTGCGCATACCATTGTAATTTCTCCTCATCAATATCGCAAGCAGCTACGACTTCCACATTTTCCAGGCTTTTGTAGCCTGCTATATGGGAATGGCTGATATTACCTGTACCAATGATTCCAATTCGCTTCTTTTTATTCATCTTAATTTCCTCCTTTTAAGTTTAATTGTTTGAGTATATTGTTTAAAAAATTGACAGCCATTTTAATATCTTCTTCGGGATTATCCCCAACTTCCCGTTCAATGGTTAAGTATCCACTATAGCCAACAGCATTTAAAGCGTCAATGTATTTATGGAACTCTATCTGTCCTTCACCAAGTGGAGTTTCAATGCAGTATTCTGAATCATCTTCTACGGTTTGAATTGGTGAACCATATGTGGAGAAAAAGATTTCTGGCTGAGCCAGTTTGAGAAGACGACCATCCTTGGCATGGGTGTGTACAATATAATCCTTTAGCAAATATACAGAGTCAACTGCATCATCTCCTGTTACCATTACAAGATTTGCCGGATCAAGATTGACTCCGACTCCCCTACTACTTAATGAGTCTAAAAAGCTTCTAAGAACTGCAGCTGTTTCTGGTCCTGTTTCGATAGCAAATGTTGCCCCAACTTGATCAGCATACTCACCTAAAATCTCGCAAGCATCTTGCATTATTGCCCTACGGGGATGTCCTTCCTCAGGCGGAATTACACCGATATGAGTAGTCACAACCCGGCATTCTAAATCTAAAGCTAGATCCATAATCTGTTTTGATTTTTCTATCCTGCTGGGATTTTCTTTGGGATTGGTAAAACCATATCCCCCAAAATCTCCGCAAAGTGCACTTATTTCCATCCCATGAGAACGGACAAAATCTAATAATTCTTTGCGATCCTTAGATGTTAAATTCCAAGGAGCTGTTTCGCCGCTAACAGCATAGATTTGAATTCCTTGGGCACCAACTTCTTTTGCCTTGGCGATTCCTTCTCTGATATTTTTGCGAAATGATTCTACAAGCACTCCTATCTTCATCTTAAAACACCCCTTTACACTTTTTTAGTTTTTTTATTGATATAATTGTCTTATATTATCTGCATTGATTGCGTATAAGCAATCTCAGTGCATCAATGGCTATAGTAATTGCATCTTCCACGCCCATAAAATCCTCGTTATATAAATTCGCCTTTGCCCGCTCCTGATTTCCTGCAACAGCTAGAACTGTACCAGTGCGAACCTTTAGTATACTGCCTAAAATAAACAATGTGGAAGATTCCATTTCCGATGCGAGAGCACCACCTTTTTTCCAAGCTTCCCATTTGTTTACTAGCTCATAGCTAATGGGCTTCGTCTCAGGTTCATGCTGACCATAAAAGGAATCCTTACAATGAACTGGGCCTATATGATATCTACAATCTTTTTGCTGAGCTGCTTGCACAATGGCACTGAGAACTGTAAAATCTGCAACGGCAGGAAATTCTATTGGCATATACTCTTTGGATGTGCCATCAAATCTTATAGCTGAATTTGCTATGACAATATCATTTATTTTGACGTTCACTGACATCCCACCACAAGTTCCTACACGGATAAAGGTCTTTGCTCCTATTTTTACAAGTTCCTCGACTGCGATGGCGGTTGATGCTCCTCCAATGCCTGTCGATACAACGCTAACTTTTACTCCATCCAATGTACCGGTATATGTAGTGTACTCACGGTTTGATGCAACAAGTACTGGATCATCGAAATGTTTGGCGATTGCACTGCATCGTCCAGGATCACCAGGTAATAGAACATATTCTCCTACATCGCCATTTCCACATTGTATATGATATTGCTTATTTAATAAGGACATCTAAATTCCCCCAATTAGTAAATTTTATAATGTAATAGTGCTGCCCCAACTATTCCTGCTCTGTTACCTAATTGAGCAACTTTTACCTCAATACTGCTGTAGTAGTCAATATATGGATCCAGTCTATGTAAATAATGGTTTATGGATTCTTCGAAAAAACTTCCCTCATTACTGACCCCTCCTCCTATTACAATGCGCTGTGGTGCAAATATGCTCATCAGGCTTATAAGGCCAACACACAGTTCCTCTATCCAAGCATCATATATGCTCAAGGCTACAGAATCACCTTTCTTTATAGCATCAAATATTAACTTGCCATCCATATTTGCTGCCTTTTCTGGGTTAATACTACTATAAGCTTCTTGTGCTGCTCTTACCAAAGCAGAAACTGAAGCATATTGCTCATAGCACCCTTTCATTCCACAGGGACATAGTCTGCCTCCCTTATGAGTAACCATATGGCCAATCTCACCGCCATAATTTCTATTGCCCCTATAAGGTTTGCCACCTAAAATAAACCCTCCACCCAAACCTGTACCTAAGGTAATGTATACAACATGATCTATATCTCGGCACGCCCCATATGCTTTTTCTGCCATCATAGCTACCTGAACGTCATTATCCACTCTAACAGAAAGGTTTAATTCATTCTCCAACCTTTCCTTAAAACGAATTTCATTCAGTCCCAGATTTGCAGCCTCATAGATAATTCCGTTCTCTTTATCGGCGTAACCAGCACAACCGATGCCAACAGCTCGAACACTATATTGACTACATGCTTGCTCTAGCATATTGGCTATTTTATTAAATAAGAGATCAGGGTTGCCATAGGGAGTGCTCTCATTCGTCTCCCATACAATACTACCTTTATCATCCACAACTCCCAGCTTGATGTTTGTTCCTCCTACATCTACTCCAGCAACATATTTACGCACCTTTCAACCCTCCGTTATCCGCCCACCTATTAATGGATACTTTATGTTTAGCTCTTTATCTAATGCCAATAAATCAGCTCTACATCCTGCTTTAATACAGCCAAGGTCCTTAAGTCCAAGCCACTGGGCAGGTGTTGTTGAACCCATAATAATAGCACTTTCAATGGGCACACCAATGGAAACCAGCTTTCGTACTCCGTCAAGAACATAACCTCCGCCACCAGCCAGACCTCCTGATTTTAATCGACTTACTCCATTTTTGTGGATGATATGATCTTCACCATCTATATATTCACAATCAGGCAAACCAGCCATCTTTACCGCATCTGAAACAATCATAATCCGGTCCCTGGACTTAACCGTCAATAGGAGGCTAAGAGCTGCAGGATGGACATGGGCAAAATCACATATAGCTTCGCAGTATATATCCTTATTTAACAGAGCTGCAACTAATATCCCAGGCTCTCTATGATGTATCCCTACACTTGCGTTGTAAAAGTGGCAAATGCCATCAATCCCTGAGTCAAAGGCCTTTAATGCTTGCTCATATGATGCATTTGTATGTCCAGCTAGAACTCTAATACATCTTTCCTTTAAGTAGGATGTAAGCTCAAATCTTCTGTCTCTTTCTGGTGCTAGAGTTATTTCCAGTATCAGAGGTTCAAAATCCACTACCATTTCTACATAATGTTCTATGCAAGGTTCTACAATGGCTCTTTTATCCATTGCACCGATTCCTGGCCTTTCATCGCTTACATAAGGCCCTTCAAGATGTACTCCTAACAGCCTAGCACCACCAATTTCGCCTGCTTGCTGCAACCTCTGAATGCGCTGGATTTTCTTTAATGCTGCTCTCATGTCTGTAATTGGCGCTGTATATGGGCTTGCCACAACGGCAGTGGTTCCGTTCTTAGCAAGACCTTCTAGCCAATCTATATACAAACCTTCCTCTGAGGTCATGATACTGCAACCATTCCCTCCATGATTATGGTTGTCTATCATGCCAGGAATAAGAAGGTCTGTCTCCAAATCGCCTATATGACCGGAAGCAATATCTTGAATGATTCCGTCTTTTATTGTTATTACTTGATCTTCATGCCATTGATCTTCTATCAAAGTTTGGTGAGCAAAAATAGTTAATTGGTTCTTCATCGTATCTATTACCCTTCTATGGATTAATTTGTAGATTATCAATCACCATTTAAAAAACTTCAAACTTTCAAGTATCCTTTTGATATTCTTTAAACTTAAGTCAGTGGCCATTTCTGGATCCTCGATTCCTTCAAATTCTACCACTAACCATCCATCGTATCCTACTTCTGACAAAGCTTTTAGACATTTGACCAGCGGAACATTCCCATGTCCTACAATTGCGCCTCGGATATAATCTCCTCCTCTTGTAACATACCATCCCTCGCCAGGATATAATTGACCTCCATCTTTAATATGGAAATCCTTTATATGCACATGGCTGACTAAGTGCGCAATATACCCCATAGCTTTAGCACAATCTTCATCCCCATCCGCGAAGTTTCCGATATCAGCCAAAATGCGGAAATTGTCATGTCCAACTTGACTGACCAATTGTTCCAGACTAATGCTGTCTAAAAATACCCTGCCATGATTTTCTGTGGTTAATAGGACTTGGTTTTTCTCTGCATAGTCAGCCAGCTCTCTTATCCCTTGCTCTACAAGTCTAATGCATCTTCCCATAGTTTGGTATGAAGCTTTAAATGTATCCAAGAGATCTATACGTATAGTTGGTGATCCCATGGCCTTTGCTACATCAATCTCTGATTTAATTCTTTGTATCTCTACTTCTAAATCCTCTTGATAAAAATCTCCTGCCGTTGCATACCCGCATACAGTCAAACCATTTCTTTGACAGGCTTCGCTCAACTTCCTGGCATAGTCCAATCTATCTTGGCCAATAGGAAACTCTATATTGGCAAATTCAAAGCCTTCATAACCTATTCTTGCTGCACACTCTATGACATCAACAAGGTCCATTCTACCCTCTGCTAAATACTGTATATAACTATAACTGCTAACTCCAATTTTCATAAACTACCTCCTGCCCTAGCTTTTTTTATTTCATAAACTAGTTCACACTATATAAGCTTTTATTCGGACCATTTAAAGAAGTGTAGGGCCTCTATCATTCTCTCTATATTCTTCAGACACATTTGCACAGCTAGTTTTGGATTCTCTATGCCATCGAACTCTACAACTAACCATCCATCATAACCTGTTTCCTTCAATGTTTTTAAGCATTTCATTAGAGGAATATCTCCATGGCCAACTATGGCGCCACGAATATAATTTCCTCCTCTAGTGACATACCAACCATCACCTGGATAGAGTGCACTGCCATCCTTCACATGATAATCCTTAAAATGTACTTGGGCTGCCAAATGAGCAATGCGTCCCAGGGCTTCAGCACTGTCTTCATCTCCATCGGATAAGTTTCCAGTATCCACTAAGATACGGAAGTTGTCATACCCAACCCTATCTATTAGTTGCTCTAATCGTATGCTATCTAAAAATACCCTGCCCACATTTTCT
>JAWLDD010000007.1:19402-22493 GCA_041686815.1 Candidatus Atribacteria bacterium
CGTCGTTTAGCCGGGCATACTCTGCTAAAGCTCGTATTCCTTGTACAGCTCTGCTTAAACACTGCTCCACGGTGAAATATAGAGGTCTAAAATTGTCCATAAACACAATGCAAACAGTGGGAGCACCTAAAATCTTTGCAATATCAATTTCGCCCTTAAGTCTGGTTATCTCCGCATCTAGATCCTCCCGGAAAAAGTCTCCAGTTGCCACATAACCACAGACTGGCAGCTTTACTTCTTCACATGTCTTTTTCAAAGCCTTTGCATATCCTGGTCTGTCGCCATCATAAGGAAAGATAAAGTCGGCCAATTCAATCCCAGAATATCCAATCTCTGCTGCATATCCTGCAACATCGACAAAGGTTATTTTATTATCAGATAAATCCTCATAAAAGCTATAAACGCTTAACCCTATTTTCATCTTTTGCATTCCCTGCCTTTCTCTAGCGAATTTACAATAGTAACAATAGACTTAAAGAACTATTCTTTAAGGGATCCTAACATAACCCCTTTAACAAAGTACTTTTGTAGAAAAGGATACAATACCAGGATTGGTACCGTAGAGATAATTATATTAGCGTACTTGACCTGGGTCTCAAAGAAAAGCGAGCGTGATATTCCGGGACTTAACCGTCCCTTAGCTGCTCCTGCCATAGCCTGTTTATTATCGATTAATATTTCCCGAAGCATAGACTGCAATGGATATTTAGCTCTATCCTTTAAAAACATCATAGGTTCAAACCACATATTCCAATAGCCAACGGCGCTAAATAGAACCAAGACAGCTGTAACAGCACCACTTAGGGGTACAAAGATCCGGAATAGTATCCAAAAGTCTCCTGCCCCATCGATATAGGCCGCTTCACTCAGGCTTCGAGGTATACTTCTATAATGAGTCCTCATTATTATAATGTTCCATACGTTTACGCCATAAGGAATTATCAGAGCTAATCTATTGTCGATTAAGCCGAGACTATTAATTAGAAGATAAAAAGGGATCAAGCCGCCTCCAAAGTACATGGTTATAATAAAATACAGCATAATAGGCTTTTTGAGTAATACATTGTCCTTCGCAAGGAGATAAGCGCTTAATATGGTAATTGTATATTCAAATGCCGTACCAAAAATCATGTATATAATAGTGTTTTTAAACCCAATACTTATATTTGGATTTGAAAACACTAGCCTATAGGCCTCAAAGTGTATTCGTACTGGGAGCCATAGAATACCTCTTTGTTGTACTACTACACGGGGATCTGAAATTGAAGCTATGAACACCTGATAAAGAGGTAGAATAAATATAATGGAGAATACTATCAAAATTATATAGATTGCAGTCAAGCCAAATATCTCTAAGGGACTTTTTTTGATCTTCATTTTAGCTCCTCCTTACCAAAGACTGTTTTCTGTTGTGATACGGCTAAACCAATTAGCAAAGATTAAGAACAATAAATTAACCAAGGTATTCATAAGGCCGACTGCTGTTGACAAGCTATAATCAGATTGCTGAATTCCTCTTCTAAACACATAGGTTCCTATAACATCCGCAGTTTCATAAGTCATAGGCGTATACAATAGCAATATCTTGCTATCATTGACCGAGAGTATTTGTCCAATAGCTAAAATTAATAAAACAACTATGGTAGGCACAATCCCTGGCAAAGTTATATGCCAAAGCTGTCGTAATCTTCCAGCACCATCAATCCATGCGCTTTCGTATAACTGCTGATCTACATTGGATAATGCTGCTAAATATATAATTGAATTCCAACCTAAGCTCTGCCATATTCCCGATGCAACAAAAATAGTTCGAAAGTTTTTTGCATCACCTAATAAGTTTGAAGGTGGTGATTTGGTAATATACGAAATTAGCTGAGTTAGAAAGCCATCATAGGATAAAAACGCCTTTAACATGCCGCACACTACCACTGTAGATATAAAATAGGGCATATAGGAGATTGTTTGTACTGTTCTTTTAAAAACAACATTTCTTACCTCATTTATGAGAATAGCTAGGATAATTGGAAGAGGAAAACCAAATAATAGGGAATAAAAACTCAGCAAAAAGGTGTTTCTTATTAACTTCCAAGCGAAAACAGAATCAAAAAAGCTTTTAAAGTATTCTAGTCCAACCCATGGACTATCAAAAAATCCTAGAGCCGGTCTATATTTCTTGAAGGCTATAATAATACCATACATTGGAATATAAGAAAAAATGAACAAAAGTATGATAGCTGGTATTATCATCAAATAGGCTTGATAATTTTGACTTAAATCTTTCTTTAAGCTTTTTTTACGCATTCACACTCCTACTTCCTTCCCTGCACATATATGCGATAATAGTAAAATTCTTTTGTACAGAGCGATAGAATGATCACTCTATCGCTCTGTACAATCATTACCCGTACTTGTTTGTTATGAGTGATTTAACTTCAATATATCAATCTATATTGTTTAACATCCGGCTATAGGACTCTTGCCAGATTTCTCTAGCTTTGTTTATACCTAAATCGATACAGGTTTTAACAAATTCATCCCATTTTTCTTCTATAGATTCCTCTCCTATTATGAACTTGATTATCATTGGCTGTGCGTAGGTATCTACTTCTGTCATATAATTAGCCATAACACCATAATCATCATCTTGAAATGTGGTAAATGGAATTCTCAAGGTTGCTTCTGCATTTTTACCCCAGGTATCCATGCATTGCATTGCCTCACCTAGTTTTGTGTTGTCACCATCTTGCTTCAACAGTATAGAAGCTCTGGTGCTCCAGTAGGCTGGCCCTCTTCTACATAATACCACTGATTCTTTGACATGAAGCGGCACAGTATCTTCATCTTCAAAGAAGGATGGCTTGAATAAAGGAACACCATCAACCATTTCGTAATGCTCTCCCTCAACACCGTAATTCATCCTTAGAGCAGCCTCTTTTGTGAAGTGTTTATCCATCCATTGCACAGCAATCTCAGGATGTTCACAGCTTGTGGTAAGATGCATAGTGTTACCGGGTTCACTTAGATAAGATAATTTAGCTCGAAGCACTTGATCTTTGCTTTTTCGAGGCAAGGGCATAGCCACAAGTTCAAA
>JAWLDD010000008.1:0-20600 GCA_041686815.1 Candidatus Atribacteria bacterium
GCCAAAAACTATTCGTGCTACACAAGTGTGTGTAGCTACCATCCCCATATTATGTGTATATCCTTTCCTCCAGAAATACTTTACTACGGGTCTAGTACTGGGAAGTGTTAAAGGTTAACAGAGAAATATTAGGTTGTAGTAAAGCTTTTCCAGATGCTATAATGTATATAAATACTTATAGTATATGCTATGAAGATATTTATTGTTTTTAGGTGGTGATGTATAGAGGATATTAGCCCTATGCTTGCAACTCTCAGTGGATTGGGGATATGGTAGATTACGTGTGAGGAAAGGATGGCAAGATATGCTTTCATATGATGATTTCAAAAACTGTGATAATAGGTATCGTTCAGCCCCCTTCTGGTCCTGGAATGATGAGCTTGATAAACAAGAGCTCATTCATCAAATTCGTGAGATACATAAACAGGGTATGGGGGGCTTTTTTATGCATCCTAGAGGCGGATTGGTGGATAAATACCTTGGGGAAAGCTTTATGAATGCTGTTAAATGCTGTGTAGAGGAAGCAGAAAAGCTGGGTATGAAGGCCTGGCTCTATGATGAGGACAGGTTTCCCAGTGGAAATGCAGGCGGTATGGTCACTAAGGAAAATCCTGAATACGCTGCCAGGGCAATGAAGGTGCTAAGTCTGCCCTGCTGTGAGTTTAAAAGGGATGAAGATGTAGTTAAAGTATATCTACACAAAGATAAGGATGATATCACAGATATTACGAATATGGATGAAAGGGAAATTCAACAAATCCAGGGCAATGTCTTGGTCATTAAGATCTTTAAACAACCCAGACAACAGCGATACAACAATGAAAGCTATGTTGATCTATGCAATAAAGAAGCTGTGGATACCTTTATAAAGATAACCCATGAAGCTTATAAGGAAACAGTGGGACAACACTTTGGAGTCATCATTCCCGGAATATTCACCGATGAACCCCATTTCAGACCAGACCGTGGTGAAGGCGTCAACCTGCCATGGACACATAATTTTGAAAAGGAATTTAAAAAGCAAAAGGGTTATGACATAATGGAGAACCTACCGAAACTTTTCCTAGACATAGGTAATTTCAGAAAGGTTAGGTTTGATTTCTGGGATGTCATTTCAGGCTTGTTTGTCAAGAATTTTACCAAGAACATATATGACTGGTGCGAGGAAAATGGATTAGACTTTACCGGCCATTATTGGGAGCATGTGTTTCCAGATCCCACCTTTACTGGCAGCGTAATGCCCAACTACGAGTTTATGCAGGTTCCCGGCATAGATATGCTGTTTAACACCGAGGAAGAGAAGGAGCAATTTGGCAATGTTCTAATTGTAAAAGAGGTATCTAGCGTTGCCAATCAATTGGGCAAAGAGAGGGTTCTGTCCGAGACCTATGGTGCATCGGGTTGGGAACTGAATTTTGCTGATCAAAAGAGGGTAGCAGACTGGCAATTTGCACTGGGCATCAATCTGGTATGTCAGCACCTTGTACTCTATTCACTACAGGGCTTTCGAAAGCGGGATTTTCCATTATCCTTTTTATATCATCAGCCATGGTGGAATTACTACAAAATCCTTGGCGATTATATCGGCAGGCTATCCTATGTTATGTCCCAGGGAGAATTTGTGGGAGATGTTCTAGTACTTCACCCTGCCAGCTCAACTTGGGCTGAGTTTAATGGAAATCCTGAAGATGAGTCAATTAGTGAAATAGGACAGTCGGCAAGATCTTTGGTCAAAACCTTATGTGAAATTCAATGCTTATTTGATTTAGGTGATGATGTGATCATAGAAAGACATGGCAGGGTAGAAGATGACAAGTTCATAATAGGCAAGATGAGCTACCGCACAGTGATTTTGCCTTCCATGACGGTTATGAGAGGGTCAAGCTATAGGCTGCTAAAGGAGTTTACCCAAAACGGGGGAAGGATTATAGCAACAGGAATTACACCCTCATATTTGGATGGAGAGGAAAGTCAGGAGCTTAAAGACTTTTTCCAAAGCCAATGGGTAATAAAGGCCGGTGCTGACAGGGGATCCCTTAGAAAAGCACTAGTTGATAGAGGAAACCTTATTATTAGTATGGATGAATTGACTGGAAAGGGAACCCAGGATATATATTGTCATGTAAGAAATTGTGACAATACAAAGATTATTTTCCTGTGTAATATTAGTAGGCATGAAAGCTATAAAGTTAGGTTAAAGCCGGACAAACCTTGTCATATTGAGGAATGGGACGCCATAACAGGAGACAGAGCTCATATTGTGCCTTATACACAGGAGGGTCAAAGCTATATCCAATTGGAGTTTGAACCTGTAGGGTCGCATCTCCTGGTCCTTGACTATGGCAAGGATGTGTCTAGTGTATCAAAGGGCTTGGACAATAAGGAGTTTGTACAGTCTATAACCCTTGAAGACTGGAAGGGCTATAGAACGGATTATAATGCACTGACTTTAAACAGATGCAGCATTTCTTTGGATGGAGATGTATGGGAGCAGGAAGACAATGTATTGATTGTTGATGATGGCCTAAAGGATAGATTGGGTTTTGAAAGGGCTCAAATTTTCTCACGACAGCCATGGATGTATACCCAAGAGGAGAAGGATAGAAGGTATTCACTGAAGGCCAAGTATGTATTCTATGTAGCCGAAGTGCTTGAGGGTGATGTATATGCAGCCATAGAGTTTCCTAAGATCTTCAAGGTATACGTTAATGGGAAGCCTGTAAGATGTACTGGAGAAACATACAAGGACAGAGCTTTTGTTATGCATGACATAAAGGAAGCAATAGTACCCGGAAGGAATGAGATTATACTGGATACTGATGAGTATGGACAACTTGTCAGCCTTGAAAGCGTATATGTGGTAGGCGATTTTAAGCTCCATAAGATGTCTGAAGGTAATTATAGCTTAAAAAATGAAGATACAGTTATATCACCCGGAGACTGGACGCTACAGGGATATCCTTATTATTCGGGATCGGTAAAATACATTGCCAATTTGGAATGGGAAATACCTGCCCATACCAATAGGGTTGAGCTGGAATTGGGAGAGTTCTGGGGAGTAGTGGCCAGGGTCATGGTAAATGGTAAGGAAGCGGGAATACTTGGATGGAAACCCTATAGGGTTGATATTACAGAGCATATAGTAGAAGGTAGCAATACTATAATCGTAGAAGTTGTCAATTCCCTTCAAAACCTTCTTGGACCACACCACTATTTGCCTGTGGAGGGATTGGTAACACCGGGCTCCTTCTATTGCCAGCAGGATGTAAAGTTTATCAAAAGCGGCTTTGCTGGAGAGGGCACTATAAAAGTATATAAATCATAAAACGTACTTGAGGAGGATATACATGGAAAGACCTAATATTTTGCTTATTACTACGGATCAACAGAGATTTGACACCATCAATGCTTTAGGAAACAAGCATATCTTTACACCCCATCTAAATTGGCTGGTGGATCAGGGAGTGACATTCACCCGATGTTATTCAGATAGCCCAGTTTGTATGCCGGCAAGGGCAACTATCATGACTGGGAAACATGGGTACACTACAGGACTGGTGAGCAATAACGAGGCACTAAAACCCATGGCTGAGCATGCAACTCTTCCAGGAGTATTGACAAGAAATGGCTATCAGACCAGAGCCCAGGGCAAGATGCATTTTTCACCAATGAGGGCCAACTATGGCTTTGAACATATGGAGCTTCCCATGGACTATTATAGAGAGAGAAATAGGAATGCTCTGTTGGGATTACCTAAGGAGCATGGTGTGGGCGAGAACGAGATAGAGCCAGTCATTTCCACTGTAGATGAGACTAATAGTCTAACATATTGGACGGTAAAGCGTTCCATAGACTTTTTGGAAACCAGGGACGATACACGGCCCTTCTTCCTGTGGACTAGCTTTACAAAGCCCCATCCTCCTTTTGACCCCTGCCTAAACTATTGGAACCTATACAGGGACAGAGAGGTTCCGGATCCTATCTATGGTGATTGGTCACAGGAGCTTGAAAATATTCCTCAGGGCTTCATGTACCCCACATATTGTCTAAACAATGCCTATCGCCTGACAACAGAGCAGATGAAGGATATTAAGAGAGCTTATTATGCATGTATCACCCAGATAGACTATACATTGGGCTTACTATTTGCCAGGATGCGGGAGTTGAACCTGCTTGAAAATACCTGGATTATATTCACCACAGACCATGGAGACATGATGGGGGATCATCACATGGGAGCAAAATCAGTCTTCTTCGAGGGATCTGCTCACATTCCTCTAATAATTCGACCGCCTCACAGCTCATGGGAGATCCATGATTTGTCAGGTAAAAAATGCGATAGCATAGTCAATCTGGCAGACATAATGCCGACCATTCTAAGCATTGCTGGAATAGAGGTTCCTGAAGATTTGGATGGAATGGATTTGATAAGCCAAGCAAGAAAACCAACAGAAGACCGCATCTTCTATGGCAATTGTGAGAACCGATATTTTGCTGTTATAGAAGGCGACTACAAGTACATGTGGACTGTAGGGGGTGGAGAGGAGCTTATGTTCAATCTAAAAGAGGATCCTTTTGAACAGAGAAACTTGGTTAAAGCAGCCCACCAGCAAGACAGACTGGCAGCTATGCGCAGAATGTTGATAGAATACATGGAAAAGCACAGCATTGATCTTGTAAAAGATGGACAGCTTATTACAAAGCCAGCACCTAATGGAGCTGAAGATGTAGCTAAATGGCCAGGATTCCATTCCACCATAGTTCCGACAGACGTGCTTCACTAACCTAATATTCATAACGGCTATTGAACCGTGATACTATTAGATGTATCCGTGTTCAATAGCCATTATTGCTTATTAGATAGCTTTCTAGGCCTCTCGGCAAATATTACCTTACTGACAAAAAGGATTTTGATATTGCAAATAATGACATCAAATGGTAATATTAAAAAGTTGATAAGTGAACATAGAGCTTTCAGGAGGGGTATCAGGATATGGGGTCATTTTTTGAATTCATAGAGTTAATGAAGAAGGAATTGGTAGTTTTTTTTACTGCTATGTTTCCCTTGATCGAGCTTAAAGGGGCCATTCCCATAGGTGTGGGTATGGGTCTTACCCTGACGGAATCCTTTATTGCATCCTATTTAGGCTCCATATTACCGGTACCTATTTTGTTGTTTTTTCTAAAACCTGTTATGGCTTTTTTAAAGAAAACCAAGATTTTAGCGCCTCTAGCCAATTGGGTGGAAAACCGTACCAAGAAAAAGAGCGTCGGCGTAAGAAAGTATAGTCTTTTAGGGCTGTTTATCTTTGTAGCGGTGCCCCTTCCCACTACAGGGGTGTGGACAGGATCAGCTATCGCCTCCTTTTTGGATATAAGGATAAAGCACGCATTTCCCGTCATTGCTATTGGAAATTTGGTAGCAGGGCTTTTGATATTGCTGCTGACGCACCAGATTTTTTAATAGCCACCAGATTTTCTAAATGCTATCTTATGTAGATGGGCATGTATTTCCAATATATTACATTGACTCATATTTTGTACTATGATATAATCTACGAAGTTAAAAACCGTGATCAAACAGGGAACTAGATATCAATATTAAAATTGAATAAAGGTTACCTTATCAAGAGAGGTGGAGGGACGGGCCCGATGAAACCCGGCAACCGGTCAATAGGATCAGGTGCCAATTCCCGCAGAATTTTTATTCTGAGAGATGAGGGTGTTTTTGAATGATGCCCCTCTTTTTGAGGGTTTTTTCATTTTATATAGATTCTTTTTTACCAAGGAGGAAGAAAAATGGCTAGAAGATTGTTTACTTCGGAATCAGTCACCGAAGGACATCCAGACAAGGTATGTGACCAGATTTCCGATGCCATATTGGACGCTATCTTAGAGAAGGATCCTACAGCAAGGGTAGCATGTGAGACTGCAGTAACCACCGGTTTAGTATTGGTTATGGGAGAAATCAGTACCAATTGTTATGTAGATATACCAAAGATCGTTCGGGATACAGTTGCTGAGATAGGTTATACAAGAGCAAAATTCGGCTTTGATGCTGAGACCTGTGCAGTATTAACCTCCATCGACGAGCAGTCGCCGGATATTGCTATGGGAGTAGATAAGGCACTGGAAGCGAAGCTTGGCAATTCTGATGAACAAGATGATGTGGAAGCCATTGGAGCGGGAGATCAGGGTATAATGTTTGGTTATGCATGCAACGAAACTCCTGAACTCATGCCACTATCCATTTCTTTGGCTCATCAGCTGACCTATAGACTGGCAAAGGTGCGCAAGGACAAAACCCTTCCTTATCTAAGACCAGATGGGAAGTCCCAGGTGACAGTTGAATATGACGGTGACAAGGTTGTGAGGGTACATACCGTGGTCATCTCAACTCAGCACAGCGACGAAGTAGATCAGGATACTCTAAAGCAAGACATAATTGAGCATGTAATAAACCCTGTTATACCCAAAGAATATATAGATGACAACACCAGGTATTTGATAAATCCCACAGGCAGATTTGTTGTAGGTGGGCCTCAGGGCGACTCTGGTCTCACCGGCCGAAAGATAATTGTGGATACCTATGGCGGACATGGTCGTCACGGTGGCGGAGCTTTTTCCGGCAAGGATCCTACAAAGGTTGATCGTTCTGCAGCCTATGCAGCTAGATATGTGGCCAAGAATATAGTTGCTGCAGGTTTGGCTGATAGATGCGAAATAGGCCTAGCCTATGCTATAGGGGTAGCCAAACCCGTATCCATATTGGTAGAAACCTTTGGTACTGGGAAAATATCCGATGACCAGATTGTAGAACTTATATATAGGAACTTCGATCTCCGCCCCGCTGCCATTATAAGGGATTTGGATCTGCGAAAGCCTATATATCGCCAGCTAGCTGCCTATGGTCACTTTGGCAGAAAGGACATAGACAGACCCTGGGAAAAGACCGACAAAGCCGATACCCTTAAAAAGCAGGCTTTGGCTTTCAAATAAAAGATAAGCATTCAAATAAAAAGATATAATGTAGAAGAAAGCCCAAAATCACCATTCCATGGGAAAAGGCGTATTATAAATCAAATAGATTTTGATTTATAGGGAGTGATGTGTATGTACATTCCTACATATGCGGCCATTTCGCTCTGGATTTTTGCCTTGTTTGGCATTATCTCATTGATGATTAGGGTGATTATGGGATTTAAATGGAGATGTAAACCCGGCATAGGTAAATACAGCATAGTTATATCAGCAAAAAATCAGGAGGAAACCATAGAAGGCCTGATCAGGGGTTTCATCCTAAAGACAGGTTTAGACGGGCAAGAGGAAGCACTGCTAAACGTGGTGCTAGTGGATGCCGACTCGTCGGACAGAACTCCTGCCATCATGGAGAGGCTGGCCAGGGAGTATTGTTTTATAAAGTTTGTTACCTGTCAGCAGCTTCCTTCCTATTTAAAGAGTATTTGGTGCACGGGCGATAAGGAATAGCTGCTATTTTAAAATGAATAGGGAATATAATAGATACTGATGGGAGTAGGGTTATATTCGAATAATATAGCCGTAGAGCAGGTACATACTCCTCATTATAAGAAGTCGAGGAGCTATCTTCTCGGCTTTTTCTTTTTTTGGCCTTTTTATATATCCTAAAACTGGTTGTACAACACAAAGCCAAGGACCGGTCCTCTGTATGGAGGATATTTATGGAGTATTTATACAAAGACCTGGTGAATAAAGCCAAAAAGGGAAGCCGAGATGCAGCCGAGGAGTTAATAGCTAGGCTTAAACCTTTAATCTATTCTGCTATCAAAAGATACAAGAGGGATTACGATACTGAAGATCTATACCAAGAGGCCTGCATTATACTTCTGGAAGCTATAAGGAATTTTGATGAAGAGAGGAAAGTTCCTTTTCTGGCATTTGCAAGGAGCAGGATCTATTACGGTATACACAACCTAACCAGGAAAGAGGTAAAGATGCAGTCATTGGATCAACCCCTGTGGGAGGAAGATGGACAAAGCCTGCTTGATAAACTGGAGGATACCAAGGAGGGAGTAGAGGAGTTGATGGTAAGGGCAGAGATTTATGAAAGCCTTAGGGACGGAATAAAACTTTTAACTCAAAAGCAGAGGGATGTAATCATATCCCATTATTTTGAAGGTAAAAAGCTAAAGGACATTGCCAAAGACCGAGGCATTCACTACAAGACAGTGCTGGGGCTAAAGGATAGGGCTATTAAAGAACTGTACTTATGTCTAAGAAATACTAACTAGCTCATTATGTTAGTAGCATATATGAAGTATGTCGCTAGGAAAATGGATTTATGTAGGAAGACGGAATAAACCATTTTCCCATAAAGATACAATCTACCTAAATATCAGTAGCATATTTAATCGGAAAGCGATAACTGTAAAACAGGCACGATATGTTAAATAAATGAACATTAAATATATCCTTTTGCAGCCCTTTTCTCTATCTATTAGTTGAAAGCCCAAACAACGGCTTGACAACTCATAGAAAGGAGGAAGTCTTGATGGCTTTAATGGTTAATAACCTGGATTCTCGTCTTCAAATACAGATGCATCTAGGCGTTAACGAAGACGGGAAGGACGTCACTCGTACTAAGTCCTACAGCCGCATCAGAAGTCAGGCAAGTGACCAGGATCTTTACGATGTGGCCTTGTCTTTGGCTGCTTTGCAGGAACATCCTGTAGTTGCAATCCGTAGGAACTCAAATGCATCATACGAGGAGGAATAATGGTTAGAACAGTATAAAGGGAAGGGGGTGAAAAACCGTGGCAAAAGTGTTGGCTATGAACTTTAAGACAGGACTGGGCAGGAGCATGAGAGTCACCTTGGAGGATCCAAGGGATGATGTGACCTCGGAGGAGATTAGAGACACCATGAACCTGATAATCGAGAAGGATATCTTCAATGTGGAAGGTGGTGTAGCAGAGATCGCAGGTGCCAGTATAATCACTACCCAAACACAGCAGGTGGTGTTCGAAGAATAATAGAGGGGGTGCAAGGCACCTCCTTTTTCCAATTTACATCATCCTAATGCAAAATGGCTTATCAAAATATCTAGCATGTATCTTCTGACTTTCAACCCCCAATCGTGAGCATCCAAACAAAATAATAAAACCAAAAGGTGGTGAAATGATGGAACAGGTGCTGGGATTAGTGGCCAATTTAGGGTTTCCAATAGTGGTATCGGTATATCTCTTGGTACGCATTGAAAACAGGTTAGAGAGCCTCACTGAATCCATCCATCAGCTGGCAGAAGTAATAGCTGCAATGAAAGGTTGACCTATTGACACGAACATATGTTCGGGTTATAATTAAGACAAAAATAGGATATTCGGAAATACTATATTTTCCAGGGTATAAAACCTATAGGGAAAATTTGCCCTTATGTAGAAATGGAGGATAGAGAGGGGGACGCAAGATATGTATAGAAAGAATAGTAAGCAGGAGATAAAGGAATGGATAAATAGGGGGATGTGGGGCTTAGTACCCATCTATGGTAAAGATGGAGGCAACTGTACGAAGATAATCTTTGAAAATCGTCCCCCTGTCATAATTGAAAGGCGGATACATACCATATTGGTTAAATTTGCTGCTATCTTTCAAAAGGACATTAGGCTTATCAGGGAGCAAGCCAGAGAGATTACCGGACAACGAAGCATGAATCCCTTACCTATAAATGCTGACATTATTTTGGTTCCATTTAAAATGCGAAAACCTGTAGGCAAGGATGATGGTGCATTGGGCTATTTTTTTAGTAGTGCTATAGAAAATATATTAGAGGGAGCCAATGGAGCAAGGGTAATACTAAAGGATGGTCAAGACTTTGATGTTCTTGATACTTTTGTCACAGCCAAACATCATATGGGATATGCACATCAGATATACTATCATCTGCATAAGCATGATATGTCAGGTGCAAGTTCATATAATATATGTAGGGAATGCGCAGGGATATATGATCAGCCTGCCACCAAAGGTGACATTGCGAACCTGTCAAGAAACATAGGTAAGCTTGTTTATAAGCTGGACAAGCTACAGAAATAATTATTATCTAAGTTTATTTTTTTACTATTGACCTACTATAACCAATTGGTGTATAATCTCATACAATAATTTAAGTTGACTTAAAGGCTATGAACGGGAAAAGTAGGTTTTCCATTGAACCCACAGCGAGTCGGTGAAGGTGAGAGTCCGATGGGGAGAGGTAGACCGAAGTTCTTCCGGGAGCTTCCAGCTGAAGGATTATCTTGTAGGCTTGGACGGTGGCCTTCACCGTTATCAGAAGGGGGATATGGCGTCTTCTTGTTTAGAAGATTAGTATCTTGATTGAGTGGGCTATTATTAGCCAATTTAGGTGGTAACGCGGGATTAACCTCTCGTCCTATAGAGTTTAGGATGAGGGGTTTTTTGTTTAGGTATAAATGTCCATATAAAACAGTCATAAGTGCAACAATATGAGAAAATAAAGTTTAAAGGAAAGGATAGATATAAATGATTATTGTAATGAAAACAGGCGCTAGCCAAAAGCAAGTTGAAGCGGTGGAAAAAAGCCTGAGAGATCTTGGGTTTCAAACCCATCCTATCTATGGCGAGGTCAAGACGATAATAGGAGCTATAGGTGATAAGAGGCTTGTAAAGGCACATAATATCATGCTCATGGATGGAGTGGAGAGCATAGTGCCCATCATGAGTCCTTATAAGTTGGTAGGTCGAGAATTAATCCACCAAGACACCATCGTAAAAGCCGGAGGAGTTGCTATAGGGGGCAATGAGCTGGTAATTATGGCAGGGCCATGTGCAGTAGAGGATGAAGTGCAGCTAATGGAGGTAGCCACAAAGATAAAGGAGACAGGAGCCCAGATCCTTCGGGGAGGGGCTTTTAAGCCAAGAACATCGCCCTATTCCTTCCAAGGTTTGGAGGAAGAAGGACTAAAGCTGTTAGCCCAGGTGGGCAAAGCCACCGGACTTAGGATAGTGACAGAGGTGGTGGATACCAGAGATGTAGAATTGGTGAGTGAATATGTCGATATACTGCAGGTGGGAGCAAGGAGCATGCAAAACTTTAGACTGCTAAGCGAATGCGGTAAGGTTGGAAAGCCAGTGCTGCTGAAGCGGGGACTGTCTGCCACCATAGAGGAATGGCTGATGGCGGCTGAATATATTTTATCTGCTGGGAACCCTGATGTAATTCTGTGTGAAAGAGGAATAAGAACCTTTGAAACTGCCACCAGAAACACCCTTGACATAAACGCCATTCCCGTAGTAAAGGAGCTATCCCATCTGCCTATAATAGTTGATCCCAGCCATGCCACTGGAAACTGGAGATGGGTAGGTGCTGTGGCAAAGGCATCCATAGCAGCCGGTGCCGATGGCCTTATGATAGAAGTCCACCCGGATCCCAGTCATGCCTCCAGTGACGGACAGCAATCCCTAAAGCCCGAAAAATTCGCTGAACTGATGGCTGAATTAAGGCCAATAGCTCAGGCTGTAAATCGTCAATTACCATAATCTTTAATGCCTTTAGCATCACTAGACTTTCATGGTTTATAGCTCAAAATTACGGCCTAAACCTCGAAAAAGTATGTAGAAGAATGGAATTTGTGATATAATTTCTATACCTAATACTAGCATTTTAGAGCATTTTCAGGATTCTACGGGGTGGAGGGCTATTGATGGCTGAGGTTATTGGTGTTATAGAGGAAATAGTATTTCGAAATGAGGACAACGGCTTTACCGTTTTGGAGCTTTACAACGAATCCGACGGCACCCGTATTACTGCTGTGGGCAACTTGCCTTATGCTGTAGAAGGGGAGAGGGTAAAGATAACGGGACAATGGGCTGTCCATCCGGATTACGGGGAGCAGATCAAGGTAGAAAACTATGAAAGTGCAGCCCCAACCAGCCAGGAAAGTCTGGAGCGGTATTTATCTTCAGGCCTTATAAAAGGTGTAGGCCCCTCCACTGCCAAGAAACTGGTGGAACACTTTGGCATGGATACCTTGGACATTATCCAGTTTAGCCCCCAACGTCTCACCGAGGTACAGGGTATTGGCCCAGCTAAAGCAGAGACTATAGCAGCCTCCTTCTATGAACAAAAGGAGGTCAGAGAGGTCATGCTGTTTTTGCAGACCTATGGTATCTCCACCAATTTTGCCTTTAAGATCTACAAGGAATACGGAGAGCTTACCATCCCCATTTTAAAGGAAAATCCCTACCGCATGGCTCAGGACATAATGGGTATCGGATTTAAGACAGCTGACAAGATTGCACGCAATATGGGAATCGAGTTTGATTCTCCCTATAGGGTTATGGCAGGAACCATGTATGTGTTGTCTCAAGGAGCAAACAATGGACACACCTACCTGCCCAAAGAAGAGCTTATCAATAAGTCATCTCAGTTACTAGGCGTTGATGGGCAGCTGGTGGAAAACGCTATAGTATCCCTGGCCATCAATCAATCCATAGTATTGGAGGAAAGGGAAGATCATACCGCAGTATATCTTCAGCCATTTTACGTTGCGGAAAACAATATATGCAGATCCCTAATTGAGCTATCTATGACGAAAATGACCACACCTTTAAACAACATAGACAAGATGCTCTATGACTTTCAAAAGCAGGAGGGTATAATACTCGCCGAGAGCCAGAAAGAAGCTGTAATTGAAGCCCTTAACAACGGAATAATGGTCATGACGGGAGGGCCGGGTACAGGCAAGACCACCACAGTAAACTGTATAATAAAGATCTTTGAACAGCTGGGAGCCGAGGTAATGCTGGCAGCACCTACCGGCAGAGCAGCAAAACGGCTGTCGGAGACCACGGGACGGGAGGCAAAAACCATCCATCGTCTCTTGGAATACGGCTATTCTGACGACGGAGATCAGGATATATTTCAAAAAGATGAAAACGACCCACTATCTGCTGATGTAATCATCGTTGACGAGATGTCCATGGTAGATGTACTGCTTATGAATCATCTGTTGAAAGCTATCCTTCCAGGAACCAGGCTGATCTTGGTAGGCGATGTTGACCAACTACCCTCGGTAGGTCCTGGCAATGTACTGAGGGATATAATAAACTCTGGACTTGTAAAGGTCATACGCCTTACGGAGATCTTTCGTCAAGCTCAAGAGAGTATGATAGTGCTAAACGCTCACCGTATTAACCGGGGTGAGTTTCCTCTGCTCAATAAGGCAGACAAGGATTTCTTTTTAGATAGACGTGAATCCCCGCAGGAGATTCTGAGTACCATCATAGACCTTCTATGCAGGCGAATACCGGACTTTGGCAGTTTTGACCCTGTTCGCCATATTCAAGTTCTGTCACCCATGAGAAAGGGCCTGGTTGGTGTAAACAACCTGAACATGGAACTTCAGAAGGTACTGAATCCTCCTAAGCGAAATAAGGAGGAAAAGGTATACGGAGATACTGTATTTCGCGTGGGAGATAAGGTAATGCAGATAAAGAACAACTACAAAACCCATTGGAAGCGCTATAGCTCCAGCGGAAAGGTCATCGAAGAAGGGGACGGTGTGTTCAACGGTGACGTTGGGTACATTGAATCCATTGATAACGACGACAAGGAAATGACGGTAGTATTCGATGATGACCGGGTTGTGGTATACGATTTTACCCAATTGGACGAGCTTGAACTTGCATATGCCATATCCATCCACAAAAGTCAGGGCAGTGAATTTCCTGTGGTGCTCATACCATTGGCTTGGGGACCTCCCATGTTGATGACGCGAAACCTGCTCTATACTGCCGTTACCAGAGCCAGAAAGCTGGTGGTGCTGGTAGGTAGGGATCGGACCATCGACGCTATGGTCAAGAACAACCATATTGCCAGCAGGTATTCGGGACTAGAACAGCGGTTTCGAAATATCTTTACATCTTTGACAAATGAGACGCAATACAACGTATTTGGGGATTCGGAGGATTAATATGGATTTGCGGGGTATCTGGGAATCAATTTTGGATATCATCTATCCCATGGATGTCAGGTGTGTCATATGTGACATTAGGAGAGATGATATTTTAAGCCACGGTGTCTGTCCATCATGCCAGGACAGGCTTCCCTTTATTGAGCCACCAGTATGCCCCAAGTGCGGCAAGATGATGCTGGCAGATGATACCCTGTGTTCTGATTGTCAACAGATAACCCATTTCTTTTATAAAGGTATCTCTATATTTGAATATAGTACTGAAGTTAAGAGGCTTATCCACCGATATAAATATGGGGGAGAAAGATTTCTCTCTATTCCCATGATTCATTGGATGTCAGAGGGTTTAATAAAGTATCAATGGGATTTTGATCTAATAGTACCGGTTCCTCTGCATCCTACCAGGCAGCGTGAGAGAGGTTTTAATCAGGCCAGTCTATTAGCTAGGGGGCTAAGCCAAAATACGGGAGTACCACTAGCTGATAGAAGTCTTGTGAGGATAAAGAATACCCCTCATCAAGCCAGACTGAGCAGAGAGATAAGGCATCAAAACCTTATAGGAGCCTTTAAGATAAGGGATAAAAGCTCGACTATTTTTCAAGGCAAAACCGTGCTGTTGGTAGACGATGTTTATACTACTGGCAACACCGTGGATCAGTGCACCAGAGTACTGCTGGAAGGTGGTGCCGAAAAGGTATATGTAATCACTTTAGCCAGCGGAGCTAATATTTGAAGGAGTGACAAAGGATGGATATACGAAATTGTAGGCGTTGTAGAAGAATATTTCAGTACAGGGGAAGTAAATACTGTCCTTCCTGCACCATAGAATTAGATGAGATATTTATAAAGGTAAGAGACTATATTTATGACCACCCAGAGGCCAATATACTACAGGTGTCCGAGGCACTAGGCGTCTCCGAAGATATCATTTTGGAGTTTTTGAGGGAAGGCAGACTGGAGCTTACGACTCCCAGCTTGGATTTTGTATGCGAAAGATGCGAAAAGCCCATAGTAACAGGAAAATATTGCAGCGATTGTATAAATGAATTGGATAGAGAGATGAAAAAGGGCCTGGGAGAGGCAAGTCAAGACCCTAGAAATCTAGGAAGGGATAGTAGGAGGATGTATACTGCTGATCTTCGTAAAAAAAGGAAGCAGTTTTAAAATAATCCTAAACTTTTTGTGCCTTTGTGACGATATTATATATGAAGACCTTAATAGGAGGAATTTAGTGTGAAGATTAATCCATCCCAAATAGCAAAGGCTATGGAGATATTCAAATCCCAGAAATCCTCGTCCCTTCGCTCAGAGAGAAAGGACAAGCAGCAAAAGGACCAATTGGTACTGTCCGACACTGCTCGTGCTTTTCAATTGGCACTAAAGGCTGTACAGAGGGATGATGGTATAGATTATGAAAAGGTAAAAGAGTTGAAAGAGAGATTTGAGACAGGACAGTACAATGTCAGTTCTCGAGATATCGCAGACAAGATGGTAGAGGATCTATTGTCTAAAAAGAGGATTTGAGGGGTGTGTCCATGGAAAAGCTATTGTCGGATATTTTGACCAATATGGAAAAGGAAAAGGAATTCTACGCAGAGCTTGTTCAGCTTTCCACCCGCAAGACCGATATTATTATCAATAAAAAGATAGACGTACTTGATAAGTTAGTAAATCTTGAGCAGGAGTTTATCATGCACATTGGCAAGCTAGAGTCCGTGCGGCAGGATTTGGTGGAAAAGCTAGCAGAGATCATGGATGTAGACCCTGATTCTATAACCCTTTCCCAGCTCATTGAGTGGGCTCAAGGGGATATAAGAAGCAAATTTGAAAACTTGCAAGATGAATTCAGCTTCATCATCGACCAGCAGAAGCGGTTAAACGAGATAAATGCAAAGCTTATTAAAACCAACTTAGAGTACATAGATTTTGCCCTGAATCTAATAACTGGAGACGGAACCTCTGGAAACGTCTACGAAAAGCAAGGGAAGGTCTCAAAGACAAGTCAAAGCAGAAATCTTTTTGATACACAGGCATGACGATATATAGGAGTGAGTATAGATGAGGTCAACTTTTTACGGTTTGGAGATAGCGCGCAAAGGACTGTTCATCAGCCAAAAGGGATTGGACGTTACAGGTCATAACATAGCCAATGCCAATACCCCGGGATATACACGTCAAAGGCTCATTACATCATCAATTGAACCCAGTGCATCCGGTAACGGTATATTTACCTATACCGCCAAAGGTCAAGTAGGTGCAGGTGTTGATATACAAGAGCTGTCTCAGATCAGAGATAAGTTTATAGATATGCAGTATCGCAGGGAGAACACGAAGCTAGGAGAATGGGCAGCAAAGACCGATGCTCTCCAATATATAGAGGATATATTCAGAGAACCGTCAGATGCTGGGCTCAATGCCGTGCTGGCAGAGTTCTTTTCCGATATACAGGAGATGGCAAAACACCCGGAAAGCAAGGAAATCCGTACATTGGTAAGGCAGGACGCTATAAAGCTTACTGAAACCTTACACCACTACTACGACCAGATGATTCAGCTGCAATACCAGCAGGATACTGCCATAGAGATCACAGTCAACCGAATAAACGACATAATTAGGAATATAAGTGATATAAATACCCGGATATTCAACTTTGAGGTAGGCGGAGACAGAGCAAACGACCTTAGGGATCAAAGAAATCTATTGGTGGATGAGCTATCCGGTCTAATAAAGATTGATTACTATGAGACTGCTGATGGAAGATTTCGTATCGATATAAACGGAGTTGCCATGGTTGACCACACCAAGTATAGAGAATTAGTGGCCGTTAGGGATGTACCAAACCCTGCTGGAGATGGCCTAAAAGATCTATACTCTATCAAATGGAAAGATACCAATATGGATGTTGCCATAGGTGGAGGCAAGCTGAAGGGTTATATGGATATTAGGGACGGAAACTCCCCAGATAGAATGGGGGTACCCTACTTTATAGATCAGCTAAATACCTTTGCCGAAGCTCTGGTAACTAAGTTCAATGAAATACACAACAAGGGTTACAGTCTACCCTATGACGGGGAGCCGTCAAAGACAGGTATAGACTTTTTTGCTGTACCACTAGATCAAGACGGGAATCCAGCCAAGATAACCGCCAAAAACATCGCCTTATCCCAGGATATTTTAGACAGTGTATACAACATCGCTGCATCAGAGCAAGAAGTAGACAAATCCCAACCCGACAAACAGGGTGATAATCGGATAGCCTTAGAACTAGCCGAGCTTAGAAATACCAACAGCATACCTGTTGTAGGCAATTTTGAGGATTTTACAAAGAAGCTGATTGCAGATCTAGCGGTAGAGGCATCCCATAGTGACAAGATGCAAAAAGGGCAAGAGATACTTGTCGACAACCTCAATACAAATCGGCTTTCCATATCTGGAGTATCCATTGACGAGGAGATGACCATGATAATCCAGTACCAGCACGCCTATGCAGCAGCTGCCAGAGCCATATCCATTATGGACGAAGCCTTGGATATACTTATAAACCGCGTTGGACTGGCAGGAAGATAGGAGGAATAACACATGCGTGTAACTAATTCCATGATGATAAATCAATTAATGAACAATCTAAATAGAAACTTAAAGAGGATGGAAAACCACCAATACCAGTTGGCAACGGGCAAAAGAATTGTTAGACCATCCCAAGATCCCGTGGGCATCACCAGAAGCTTACAGGCCAGGACCGAGCTATCCAAACTGGAGCAATACAGAAGGAATGTTGATGATGCACAGGCATGGCTAACCCAAACCGAGACCTCCTTGACAGAGATGAACTCCTTGATAGTAAGGGCTTACGAGCTTGCCACCGACGCTGCCAACGGAACAAAGACCCCGGAAGACAGACAGGCCATAGCCAAAGAGGTAGAGCAGCTTATGAATCAACTTTTAGAGGCTGCAAATACCACCTATGCAGGACGCCATGTATTTGGTGGCTATAACACCACCAATAAACCCTTTGAGGTAAAGGCAGAGGATGGACAAACCTATCTATGGTTTAACGGACAGAAGATATCCAACTTAACGGATCCGGATTCACAACCTGACCTATCTGTTTTCAGTGACATTGAAAAGATTTTCTACGAGATAGGGATGGGTACTAAGATGGATATATCCATGTCCGGAGCAGAGGTTTTAGGTACTGGCAGCGATAACCTATACGCTGTCTTCTACGGATTGTTTCAAGTGCTCAATGACGGAACAGATGCTGACAAGATAAATGAATACATTGGCAAGCTTCAATACCAGCAGCAAGAAATACTATCTCATCTGGCTGAGGTAGGAGGTAAGACCAATAGATTGGATCTTATTAAATCCAGATTAGAGATGGATGAGATGAACTACACCGGGATCAAATCTCATGTAGAGGATGTGGACCATGAAAAGGTCATTATGGAATTTTTGATGGCTGAAATAGTATATCGCTCCTCTCTGTCCGTAGGTGCCCGAATCATCCAGCCTACTTTAGTGGACTTTTTACGGTAATTAGATATCTGATAAGGTGATATATAAATGGCACTGCGTATTACTCAAACCTATGGACAAATTGGTATTGATACCTACAGATCTTGGATGGATATAAAACAGACACCACCCAAGGCTCATATAGAGCAAAAGTTGCCAGAACTATCCATAGAACGAAAGCTACCCAAAGTATATATAGACCAAACCCAATGCTTTGCAGAATCTGGCCTTAAGCCAGCACTCCAATTAGCTATGGATTTTAATAAAGAAGGCCTTCAAGCTGCCTTTGAAGGAATTGGGAGGATAGCTGAGGAAGGCACAAGGCTTAGAGCTATTGAAAAGGGTGGAAATCCAATAGCACAGATCGCCTATGAGAAATCTGTGCGAAACTACCAGCCAGTTATGGTTCAAATGCCAAAATCCAGACCAGATATTCGGTGGGATATGGGTTATCTACATATAAATTGGAAACCCAATCCTGCAAAAATTGAATGGGAGACCTATACCACTGCTCAGATTAATGCTACTAAGCACAGGGTAGATATATATATGAAGCAGTGGCCTGATATAAAGATAGAATATATAGGAAACAATATCGACAGCAGCATATAAGGGACGGAGCATTTTCTCCGTCCCATTCTGTAAAAAGATTAGAGGACTGATATTATGTCCTGTTGTAGAAAGGATGCAACTAATATGATAATAGAAACCGCTCGTTTTGGTTCAATTGAAATTGAACCCGAGAAGATCATCTATTTTAAAGACGGACTTCCTGGGTTTGAATCCCTAACAAAGTACATAATACTATCCCCACCAGAGCTTAGTCCCTTTCATGTGCTCCAATCCATTGAAGATGGAGATATCTCTTTCATTATCTCTAATCCTTTCCTATTTAAGAATGACTACTCACCTTATATCAATGAGACTGTTTTTAGGGAATTGGAAATAGAAGATGATAGCCAAGCAGCTATATTTACTATAATAGTCATTCCTAATGACTATAGGAAGATGACCGCTAACCTAATGGCTCCTATCATCATTAACTCCGAGAAGCGATTGGGCAAGCAGGTCATTCTGGATAAGGGAGATTATCCCATCCGCTACTCTATATTCCAAACTAAGAGCGGAAAGGTGGGATGATCCATGTTAGTGCTAACCAGAAAAAAAGATGAGTCCATTATGATAGGCCATGGCATTGAGATTGTAATTTTAGGGATAGATGGGGATAAAGTCAGAATAGGCATTGAAGCCCCGAGGGATGTTACCATTCTGAGAAAAGAGGTATATATAGATGTAGCCAACATTAATAAACAGGCAATATCCAGCAATATTCCAATGGATCTACCATTAGGCAGCATTTTCCCTCATAAAGATTAATTTTTTTATAAAAAAATACACTTTTTTATAAATAGTACTAAAGTTCTAGTCCAAACAATCCGATATAGTAGTTGAAAGCAAAAAGCATCAGTGACGGCGGCCGAGTTGCAGGTGCTATTGCAAATATAAGGCAAGGATGCCGAAAAACAAATAATCAAGGAGGATTTATTTATGAGGATTAACAACAACTTAATGGCTTTAAACGCCCACAGACAACTGAGTATTGGTACTACAAATGGTGCTAAATCAATGGAAAAGCTATCTTCAGGCTACAGAATTAACAGGGCAGGAGATGATGCAGCAGGTCTTGCTATTTCAGAAAAGATGAGAGCGCAAATTAGAGGGCTTACTCAAGCTTCTAGAAACGCTCAGGATGGTATTTCTCTCATTCAAACAGCTGAAGGTGCTTTGAATGAATCCCACGCTATTCTTCAAAGAATGAGGGAATTAGCAGTCCAAGCCGCAAATGATACTAATGATGATGCAGTTGATCGTGATGCACTCCAATTAGAAATGGATGAGTTAATAGCAGAACTTGATCGGATCAACACTGATACTAAGTTTAATAACAAGGATATGTTTGGACAAACATTTAATATCCATATTGGTGCAGATGGCACCTCAGAGCAGCTTGAAGTCGACATTGCTGCGGTAGGTTCAAGTGATTTAGGTGTAGATGCGATTGATATTTCAAGTGGGACTGCAACAACAATTGATACAATAAATACTGCTATT
>JAWLDD010000009.1:0-20435 GCA_041686815.1 Candidatus Atribacteria bacterium
GGTGGAAAGAGCATCAGCATCAATGGATGATGAAGTGATGATGGTACAGGCTATAAGCCCACTTTGAGCAGGATATCCTGTTCTCGGATCGAAGATATGATGGTACCTTTCTCCCGTCTTTTCGTATACATCCACAATATATCTTTCATAATCTCCGGAACTGACTATAGTAGCATTGGATACATCCACTACACCAAAATGTTTCTCTCCTGTCTCTTGTGCTCGGGGATCCTGAAGGCCAATCCTCCATGAAGTTCCATCAGGCTTGCCACCTATGGTAATGACATTGCCGCCCAGATTCAACAGAGCATGCTCCACACCCTCTTGCCTTAATATCCTGGCAGCTTCATCAGCAGCAAAGCCTTTGGCGATAGCGCCTAAATCTATGCCCATCCCCTTTTCCTCCAAGTACACCGTCTTATTGTCTTCATCCACAACAACCTTTGTATAATCCACCAAGGAAAGCCTGTCCTTTACTTCCTGTTCTGTAGGCACCTTGGGGTTATCTGAGGTAATACCCCATAGCTCCACTACAGGGCGAACAGTTATATCAAAGACACCTTCCGACAACCTACCGTATTCCAATGCTTTTTTGATTACATAGAGAGTATCATCATGAACCTTTACGGGTTTTACCCCAGCAGCTTGATTTATCTTTGCAACGTCGCTGTCCTCTAGGGTTGGACTCATATGCTTCTCTATCTCTTTTATTCTGTCGAAAGCCCTATCTGCAGCTTGTTTAACGCTTCTATCTCCAAAAACCTTGATATTTATAATCGTGTCCAATGCAAATATATCCTTACTGTATAGCTTCTCACTCTGGGCAACACAGCCTGTTGCTAATGTCAACAGCATAACCATCATGCCCACTACTGCTAAGATCCTTATCATTTTATACTTCAAGTCAAACACCAACTTCATTAGAATTCTATCATACTATAATATCATAGTGATACCGTATAAGCTAGTTTTTTGTTCAATATCATTCATATAAATAAAATGGAAAGACCCACCCATAGGGGGTAGGTCTTAACCTATACATTCTATATAATTACTTATTTTTACTTATTTTGCGTTGCTCAGAGCATCCTTTACCATTTCAACAAATCCTTGAACGGTAATAGTAACTCCGGCAATAGCGTCGGTGGAACCGTCTTCATTTAGAGTAATGGCGTCAACATCTTGTTTCTCAATCAAGAAAGCTTCTACTTTTTCGGCTTGCTCGTGCCATTCTGCTGAAGCGTTACCCTTTTCAACCATAGCGTAGTCTCCATCCTTGGAAGAAGTCTTCTTATCTTTTCCACCGTCTTTGTGGGTGCTGTTCCAGTTTACGCTGACAATTTTACCATCTTTAACTTCGACGGTTACGTTGTCTTTCCAGCCACTCTTTTCAGCAAAATCTGCTTCCTCAGCGGTATAGGTACCATCCTTTAATGCTACATCAGCATCGCCGCTGTCATCTGCTGCATCGTCGGTATCATTTCCTTCATCAGTTGGAGCAGGAAGTGTGGTTACATCTTCTCCACCCTCATTCTTTTTGTCGTTACCGCAAGCGGCAAAGATTGAAACGACAAGTACTAACATAAGTAAAATACTAATTAACTTTTTCATTCTTTTGAACCTCCTGTGATTCATTGTGTAATAGATATCAGGTCATTATTTCGTATAGAAACAATATTTCTCTGACATTGCTAATTGTATCACAATGCTGTTATTTCTTCATAAGCGAAATCCGTCGATAAAATCACGTCCTTACATGTAAATCCATGAATAAAAAATTTATAATTACATAACATATTATTTTAGAAAATTCCTTGTCATTACCCAGTTAATCACCTTATGCCCATTAAAATAGTGCCTTTATAATATCAGATTTTTGTGATAAAATAGACTTATCTTACACAATAAACGATTCTGTTTTATTGCTTTTTTGTGTATGTTGTATTTTTTTGTATTTTTCTGTATTAGGAGGGAAAACGATTATGTCGACCAAACGCATCATTATTCTGGGGGCTGGATATGGCGGTCTTCAAGCTGCCAAAACCCTTCATAAGCAGCTTAGGAAGCATGATGATGTAGAAATCACGCTTATAGACCAGAATAACTACCATACATTGCTAACCGAGCTCCACGAAGTTGCGGGGCACCGCGTAGAACCCGGTGGCGTAAGGGTATCCATCCAACATGTTTTGGAATACACCAAGGTCAACTTTGTACAAGATAGAATAATTAAAGCTGATCTTGAAGGCAAAAAGCTTTATTCCAATCGGAATGAATACCAATTCGATTACCTTATACTGGGTATTGGAAGCGAACCGGCTTATTTTAACATAGATGGCATGGAGGAATATGCATTTCCCCTATGGTCATTGGCAGATGCTGTAAAGATCCACGGCCATATAATCGATATGTTTGAACAGGCTGTAAAGGAGAAAGATCCCGACAAGCGAAAAGAAATGCTTACCTTTGTAGTAGGTGGCGGTGGCTTTACCGGTATCGAGATGATGGGTGAGCTCATAGAGTGGACAAGAACTCTATGCAAACAATATAAGATACCTAGGGAGGATGTACAGCTTGTTCAGGTAGAAGCACTTCCTACCCTGTGTCCAATATTGGATCCCAAACTTATAGCCAAGGTCGAAGGCTATCTCAAGAAAAAGGGTGTCGAGGTCCTAACGGACTCATTTATCACCGGTGTATCTGCCAATAGCCTGACAATAGGAAAGGAAAAGACCATTCCTACCCGTACCGTTATATGGACCGGTGGTATCAAGACCAAATCCTTTGTAAAGGAACTAGGTATAACCCTAGGCGCTAGAGACAGGATCGTAGTAAATCAACATCTCCAGACCAAAGAATATCCTTATGTGTATGCCATCGGGGATAATATGGAATATCGGGATAAAGAGGACGAGATCCTTCCTCCCCTGGTAGAGACAGCTATTCAGTCAGCAGATTGTGCTGCAAAGAATATTGCTGCTGATATCAAAGGCGAAGATAAAAAGAAATTGGAAGCCAAACTTCACGGAGTAATGGTTTCTATAGGTTCCTTCTATGCTGTAGCCCAACTTTCGGGAATGCCCCTGATGTCTGGACTGCCAGCAACCATTATTAAACACCTGGTCAATATGCACTATCTCTTTGGAATTGGCGGATTAGAGCTTATCTGGGAATATCTAAATCATCAGTTCTTCCACAAATCAAGAGAGTATAATTGGTTCTTGGAGACCGGCATTGGCCATATCAGGCGAAGGAATTTTACTTTCTGGTTGGTACCCTTGCGTATCTGGCTTGGTATTATGTGGCTAGCATCAGGCATTCAAAAGATACAGGCTGACTGGCTAGGAGATTGGCCTTTACTCGGACTTACCGCAGCAACAGATGCTACTGCTTCAGCCTCCATTACTCCCTTAGTAGGCGCTCATTCACCAGGCTGGTATGTTGCATTTGCTGAAAATGTTATTCTGCCCAACGCCTTGTTCTTCCAAAAGGTTATAGTCTTTACTGAGATTGCATTAGGTCTTGCATTTATATTTGGTGTATTTACCTTTATTGCAGCTATTGGATCCATCGGAATGAATCTTAACTTCATACTTGGTGCAGGACTCCCTCAGACAGGAACAGGACTTCCAGATCTATGGTGGATCTTTGCCTCCTTTGCAATGCTCGCAGGAGCGGGAAGATCCTTCGGTGTAGACTATTACTTGATGCCTTTCCTGAGAAATCAGCTAAGATTTGTGCAGGATAACAAAAGGATTAATATCTTCAAGGGTTGGAAGCTGTAAAGGCGTAATCGGTATAAGGCTTTTTGATATATAATAACTATAAAAGTGAAAAGGATGCTGAGAATCAGCATCCTTTTTGCTTTCATATTTTATTAAGCTAGTGACATAATCAGTAACTATGTGAAAAATATTAAGGAATATTGAGATGTCGCCTGTGGGAAAATGGTTTATTCCATCATCCTCCACAAATCCATTTTCCTAGCAAACATTATCACGTATTCCAAATTTGCTTGTCCTATCGAGAATTAACCTGTCTCGTTAGTTCAACAGTTATGGCTCTATGAGAATAATAAACTATTGATAAGTGAACGCCTTCACTGATTTGGCTAAGAAAACTTGGACTATGAAATGCAGAAAAGCCGTAGCGGAGGCACGGATGCCGAAGCAGCTTCCACCGGCAGGACGCCGGTTTGGAAGCGGTAGGCTTTTCAAATGGAATAGGCCTTAGTTTTCTCCAAATTAGTGGTTAAGTGAGCGATCAATAGCCATTATTTTTAGCCATCGCTATTATTTATAGCATTATTTTTGCAGCTCTACAAGCAACCCGTGCTTTCTAAACACATCCTTAGCCTTCTTTACCTCTTGACTGCTGGGCACAGGCACGCCCTTTAGGGGATACTCATAGCCCATCTCTTCCCATTTATATGCTCCCATATCGTGATAGGGCAGTATATCAACCAGCTGCACATTGTCATAGTCCTTTAGCATTACAGCTAGTCGCTCAAGATCTTCAGGGGCATCGGTATAACCAGGTATGATGACATATCTGATCCAAACCGGTTTGCCAATATCCCTTAGATGATCCAAAAAGGCCAATATTTTTCGGGTACCTACGCCTGTTATCTCCTTATGCTTTTCCTCTACCACATGTTTAATGCTGAGCAGTACCAGATCGGTAACCTCCAGCAGTTCCTGGGCCTCTTCTATATCAGCAAATCCAGAAGTATCCATTGCAGTATTGAGCCCCATCTCCCGTACTCTGGTGAACAGCTCTTTGGTAAAGGAGCCCTGTAACAGGGGCTCACCGCCCGTTGCAGTAATCCCACCCCCAGATTGCTTCATAAAAAACATATATTTTTTTATATCCTCCACCAGTTCATCCACGGTGACTTCTCTTCCTGCCTTGGGATCCCAAGCATCCCTATTGTGGCAAAAGATACATCTCAAGGGACAGCCCTGCATAAATACTACATACCTTATGCCGGGCCCGTCCACTGTCCCCATGGTTTCGATGGAGTGTATTCTACCCTTTATGCTCATATTTCTTATCAAACCCCTTCAAAGAACGTTCGCTTTATAACATCCTCCTGTTGCTCTCTAGTAAGTTTTACAAAGTTTACAGCATACCCTGAAACCCTAATAGTAAGCTGAGGATACTTCTCTGGGTGTTCCATGGCATCCAGCAAAGTCTCTCTTTCAAAGACGTTGACGTTCATATGGTGCCCTCTCTTGTGGAAATATCCGTCCATCAAGGCTACTAGGTTGTTTATCCTGGTATCCTTATCACGTCCCAAGGCTTTAGGCACTATGGAGAAGGTATAGGATATACCGTCTTCCGCATACCTATAGGGGAGCTTAGCCACTGAACTTAAAGATGCGATAGCACCCTTCTTGTCCCTACCATGCATGGGGTTTGCACCCGGTGCAAAGGGATCTCCTGCCTTTCTTCCATCCGGGGTATTACCAGTTTTCTTGCCATATACCACGTTGGAAGTAATGGTCAGTATGGATAGGGTGGGTTTGCTGTTTCTATAGGTTTTCTGCTTTCTCAGCTTCCTCATAAAGTTTTCAACTAGGGAGGTTGCAAGATCGTCTACCCTTTCATCGTTGTTACCAAACATAGGAAACTCGCCTTGGATTTCAAAGTCTACGGCCAAGCCTTCTTCGTTTCTGATAGGCTTTACCTTGGCATACTTTATAGCACTAAGGGAATCAACCACAACCGACAGTCCAGCAATTCCGCAAGCCATTGTCCTTAGTATCTCCATATCATGAAGAGCCATCTCCAAAGCCTCATAGCTGTATTTGTCGTGCATATAGTGGATGATGTTGAGAGCGTTGATATATACCCTGGCCAGCCATTCCATAACCTCATCAAATCTCTCCATGACTTCATCAAAATCCAAGTACTCAGAAGTAATGGGCTTGAATTGAGGTGTTACTTGCATTCCCAGCTTTTCATCCTTGCCGCCGTTTATAGCATACAACAGGGCTTTTGCAAGGTTTGCTCTAGCTCCAAAGAACTGCATTTGCTTGCCGGTTCTCATAGCAGACACACAGCAGGCTATGGAGTAGTCATCTCCCCAGAGCGGTCTCATTATATCGTCATTCTCATATTGAATAGAGCTGGTCTCTATGGACATCTTAGCGCAGTATTTCTTAAAGTTTTCAGGTAGTGCTAGGGACCACAGTACCGTCATATTGGGCTCAGGTGCTGGGCCAAGATTAGACAAGGTATGCAGGAACCTGAAGGAGTTTTTGGTAACCAACGTCCTTCCATCTAGAGTCATGCCTCCTATAGCCTCCGTTACCCAGGTGGGGTCCCCGCTGAACAGTTCATTGTATTCAGGAGTCCTCAAGAACCGTACCAGCCTTAGCTTTATAACAAACTGATCTATGAGTTCCTGAGCTTCCTCTTCGGTCAGGGTACCTTCTGCCAAATCCCTCTCAATATAGATATCCAAGAATGTGGAAACTCTACCTAGGCTCATAGCCGCACCGTTTTGTTCCTTAACTGCTCCTAGATATGCAAAATACAGCCACTGAACTGCCTCATGGGCATTTCTGGCAGGCTTTGAAATATCGTATCCGTAGCTTTGGGCCATGACCTTCAGGGCTTCCAAGGCTTTAATCTGTTCTGTGGTCTCCTCCCTCTGGCGTATGATCTCATCTTCCATCCAAGGAGTCTCGAGTAAACCTAACTGCCTCTTCTTCTCCTCTATTAAGCGATCCACACCATACAAGGGTACACGACGATAATCGCCAATTATTCTTCCCCTGCCATAGGCATCGGGTAGTCCTGTGATAATACCAGCCTTTCTAGCCCTTCTTATCTCAGGGGTGTATGCATCAAAGACACCCTGGTTGTGGGTCTTACGATAATCTGTAAAAATCTTTTCTATTTCGGGATCCAGCTCATAACCATAGGCATCGCAGGCGTTCTTAACCATTCGAATGCCTCCGAAGGGCATAATGGCCCTCTTTAAGGGTTCGTCGGTTTGAAGTCCGACTATGGTCTCCAATTCCTTATCTATATACCCAGGACCGTGGGAGGTGATAGTGGAGACTGTCTTGGTATCAACGTTTAGGGTACCATTTCCCTTGTTCTCCTCCCTAAGCAGGACGGTGGTCTTGTCCCATAGCTTTTTAGTCTTTTCTGAGGGACCTTCTAAAAAGGAATCGTCCCCTTCATAGGGAGTGTAGTTTAATTGAATAAACTCCCTTACATCTATCTCGGATCTCCAATAACCTTCGGAGAAATTTCTCCATGCATCCATCATTCATCAGCTCCTTACGATTTATTTGTAAATAATATTTTCATAAAGGCTTCTAAGTGAAGCTCTTTATATTCGACAATAATCCTTCCAGGTGATTTATACCCTACCATTTTACTAGGAAAACATCAAAGATTTATGATTATCCTTTCGACAATATTTTATCCAAGACAAATTAAAATAGCAGTAACAAATGGTACCACTGCTATTTTAAATCCATCAATTAAATTGATTTTATTATTTAAAAATAAATTGACAAGGTACTGCAAGCTAGCAAAGAAAGCTTAAATTCAACCGTTGCTTCGATTTTTCCAAGAAGAGTAAATAAGAGCTATGCCTATGATTATTATAATTGCAGGCCAGAATCCATTCTTTATAACTCTCCATAAAAATGGGAACAAACCGCTTATCAAGCTTATTACACCTATTATCACCAAAATAGCGCCCAATATGGTGAGTACCTTTGAATTATCTATTGGAGTATTATTTCGCTCATATACAGTATAATCTTGTTGCCCATAAGGTCTTTCAGGGACTACTATAGCGGCTATGATGTAAATGACCAGTCCAGCTCCAAAGGAAGGCAAAGAAGCTATTGCCCATATAAGCCGAACCAATGTTACATCGATATTAAAGTATTCTGCTACACCTCCACATACTCCAGCCAACATTTTTTGGTGATTTGAACGATATAATTTTTTATCCAACGATATGACCCCCCTGTCACAATTAAACAATATAAGAATTTGGTTATTATCTTTTTTATACTAGATAATTTATGTCATAATTATACCATACTTAGCCTGTTAATGATATTTATTTTAAAAACATAAGAGATTTTTTAATAAACCATTGCTCCTTGCGGCAGGATAAGGTAAAATGAAATAACAACATATTTTGATTAAGAAAGGTAGGTGCCTTCTCGTGGAAGAAGATAGAGATATATTGGTTCTCATAGACGAAGACGACCAAGAGATAGAGATGGAGATCCTTGACTATTTCACATATGAGGATCAAGAGTACGCTTTACTAGCCCCATTGGATGATGCTTGCGGTTGTTCGCATTGCGATTGTGATGAACATGAGCATGAGTTGTACATAATGAAGGTAGTGGTGGACGGGGATATGGAAGAATTCCATCCTGTAGAAGAAGATATGATGGAATCCCTTATCCAAGCCGTAGAAGCTATCTACGGAGACGACGAGTACGACGAAGACGAGGATTTTGAAGAATAATTCTTTATAGTGCTAAAAAAGCACCTTCCCCTATGGAAAGGTGCTTTTTCTTTTGAGCCTTTATACCTTATTAAGCCTCAGGCAAGGGTTGGGGCTGCTCACAGGTGCTTTCAAGGTCTATATGACGTCCCTCATTGGATGCATCGTGGAAGCCGTGCATTATATCTAAAACATGGTAAGTCATATCGCCGTTTGCCCTATGCTTGCCGCCTAGTCTAAGAGCTTTAGCCATATCTGCAACACCAAGGCCTCGGCTGTTTTCAGTATAGCCATGAGTTATGGGCATTTCTTTCCAGTCCTCATCCTCAGCCCTTTTTACTAGCACAGGACCTCCAAAGGTATTTGGATCCGGGACTATCATACTGCCCTCGGTGCCGTATATCTCGATTCTGGGTAGCTGTGAATGCCATACGTCAAAGCTGGTCAAAATGGTGGCTATGGCTCCGCTATGAAAATCCATTATCCCTGCAACATGAGTGGGAACCTCAACTTTGATGCTGGTGCCGTGTTTGGGCTGGCTGGTTATAAGCCTTTCAGGGAAGGTTATTCTAGCCGATCCAGTCACTCTTCTAACTGGTCCCATCAAGGATATAAGGGCAGTTAGATAGTAAGGCCCCATATCAAACATAGGACCGCCTCCCACCTGGTAATAAAACTCCGGATCAGGATGCCAGCTTTCGTGACCATGGCATAGCATAAAGGCGGTGGCTGCTATTGGTTTGCCTATTACACCATCGTCAATTAGCTTTCTGCAGGTTTGAAGTCCTCCGCCTAAAAAGGTGTCGGGAGCTCCTCCCACCAATAATCCCTTCTCCTTGGCCAGTTCTAAAATCTTCTTTCCATCCTCACGGGTAATGGCCAAGGGCTTTTCTACGTATACGCTTTTTCCTGCCTTTAGGGCATTGAGGCATACCTCGGCATGAGCATCTGGTGTGGTTAGATTCACCACCAGCTCAATTTCAGGGTCTGCCATAAACTCCTCCCCGTCATATACCTTGGGTATATTGTATTGCCTTGCCCTATTCTCCGATCTTTCTCTAATAAGGTCGGTACATGCCACAACCTCTACCACATCGTTAAACACCTGGGTAAAGTTCTTTAGGTAGATATCGCTTATAAAACCGCATCCAACAATTCCAATTTTAACCTTTTTCATGGATTCCACCTCCACTAAAACATCCCTCTTAGGTTCTCATAGGTCTTTGAACCTTCTCTTAGGGCTATCTCTTTGCCCTCTGCTGCCCATAAGAATCCTCTGCGCATAATCTCAAGGGCAGGCTCTATATCGAAAATATCTGCATGATGTCCCAAGGAACTGTAAAACACACGTCCAGCACCCCATCTCTTGGTCCAAACCGCTGGCACATCCACTGGCCCATTGGTAGCATGGGGACCGTCCACTATGGGGAAGCGAATGGTTGCAAGTACCTCAATTGCCGGGTCCACATGGAGATAATACTGCTCGGTCTTTACGGTAAAGTCTTGGATACCCTCTACTATGGGACTAGAGCCTCTTTTTATGTTGACCTTATATTCCACTCCGTCGCCACCGGGATGGGATACCCAGTTGCCACCGGTCATAAATTGCCACTGGACACAGTTTCTAAATGCATCACACATACCACCATGGCATCCCGCTATGCCTACTCCTGATGCAACAGCCTCTATCACAGGCCACATTTGGTCGTCTGTAATTTGCCCCATGGTCCATATGGGTACTATAAGATCCAATGTCTTTAGCTTTTCTCCGTCCAAAAACGAATCTAGGGTATCGGACAGTTCCACCTGAAAGCCATTTTCCTCCAGGGTCTTTTTAAAGATCTGGGAAACCTGAACTGGCTCATGGCCGTCCCATCCGCCTTGTACTATCAATGCCTTCTTACTCATTATATGTACCTCCCTTTATATTTCTTTACCTACATATTTTGAAATACACCCTTCAATGCTGGGTAAATGCTCCTGTAGATATAATATCTCTCATCATATAGTGCAGCTATTTCAGGGTCGGGTTCTACCGTTTCCTTGGTCTTTACAACTTTTTCTACTACCTCTTCCACGGTATTGTATTCCTTGCATCCCACAGCAGCCAACATAGCCCCGCCTAAAGCTGGACCCTCCTCTACCTCCAGGATATCCACCTTAAGGTTTAAAACATTGGCTAGTACCTTCCTCCACAAGGGGCTCTTAGCTCCTCCGCCACACATCTTGGTCCGCTCCACCTTGATGCCCAAGGATTTAGCTATTTCATAGGAATCCCTGATAGCAAAGGCAACTCCCTCCATCATGGCAAGGGTCATATCCTCTCTGGTGGTGTCCATGGTCATTCCTACAAAAGCGCCTTTGGCATTGGGATCGTTGTGGGGAGAGCGCTCTCCCATAAGATAAGGGAGGAAGTATATCCGGTTTTGTCCTAGGTTCTTTATACCCTTCTGTTCACCGGCAAAGTCCTTGGTATGTAGTATCTCCTCCATCCACCACTTATTGCAGGACGCTGCACTTAGGACAACACCCATCAGATGATAGTTGCCGTCTGCATGGGCAAAGGAATGAAGAGCGTTGTTTTTATCTACCCCAAATTTCTCGCTAGAGATAAATATGGTTCCAGAAGTGCCCAGAGAAACGTTGCATTTCCCATCTCCAACGGTACCTGTTCCAACAGCAGCAGCTGCATTGTCCCCTGCACCTGCCACAACCTTTACATCCTCATTAAGATCAAGGTCCTTAGCTATATCAGCTTTAAGGGTTCCTACCACCTCATAGCTTTGGTATACCCTTGGAAGCTGATCTTCCCTAACCCCGCAGATGTCCATCATTTCTTTTGACCAGCATTTATTCTTGACATCAAACAGCAGGGTACCAGATGCATCGGAGGCATCGGTACAGAAAACTCCCGTCAATCGGTATGCAATGTAGTCCTTTGGAAGCATTATCTTGGAAATGCGATGAAAATGTGCAGGCTCGTGTTTTTTCATCCAAAGAATCTTTGGTGCGGTAAACCCGGCAAAAGCTATATTTGCTGTGTAATCTGAGAGCTTATCTTTTCCTATAACATTATTTAAGTATTCGGTCTCTTCAGCGGTACGTCCATCGTTCCACAGTATGGTCGGCCTTATAACCCTGTCCTCATCATCCAGTACAACAAGTCCATGCATTTGCCCTCCAAAACCAATACCAGCTACCTGAGACTTGTCAATATTAGATACCAATTCCCTTAAGCCATCCATGGTCTTTTGGAACCAGTCCTCTGGGTTCTGCTCCGACCAGCCAGGTCTTGGAAAGCTAATGGGATACTCCCTTGAAACGGTTTTATTGATAGTGCCATCCCCATCCATGAGCAGCAGTTTTACTGCCGATGTTCCCAAATCAATTCCAATATAGTACATAACCCACCTCCCAAAACATGTATTTTGTTCCCATAGATACCATAATTAGATCATATATTAATTATATCATATTCCTTGTCCGAATAGTATGCCAGCATATAATGACTTAGAAAATAAAAAATGTGAAAATAAAAAAAGGACGGATACGTCCCATATGGGTAGGTATCCATCCCTTGCTTCTATATCACTTATCCAATATAGTTCCCTGGATCAAGGCTTCCATGTCGTCCAGCATCTTATGAACCCTAGCCTTGTTTACCACAAACTCGGCTTTACCACTTCTAAAGACGGTATAAAAATCGTTATCGTAGGGCACATAGTTTATGTGAACCTCTCTGTTCTTGCCCTTGTTTAGATAGAAGATGGTTCTAATCTCTGGGTCGCCTTCTGGCTCTTTATCGGTTTCGTTGTCAGCCAGTATACCTATAATGCTCTGGTAAGCCTTCTTAAAAGCCTTCTCCTCCACCTCTTGGCCATCTGCAAAGTAGGTGGTGACAACCTCATCTTCTTCATCTTCATTTTCTGCCTTTATGGTCTCTCGTTCCATGGAAAGGGTGAAGCTTTTTCCTTTACCCTCTATAACCACCTTATCCACGTCGTCGATGCTGACGATATAAGCAAACTTCTCAACCAGCTTAAAGGGCTTGATGTCCATAAAATCAAGTTTGCTCTTGTCCATTCCATATACCGACTGGCTATCGGGTGTCCTAAAGTAAACCTTTCCTTCACCATACTCCTTACCCAAGATAAGATGAAGGGTATTCTCGCTGTCCTTAAATATGAACTCGGTAGCACTTTCTTCATCCAATCCGTATTTTGCAAAGTCTTCTACTCCGTCCTCTACAAATTCCTGGATGGTAAAGGTGGGTACACTCTCTAGAAACTTCTGTATTGCATCCCCGTCTACTCCCATGGGTTCTTTATAAGGCTTGATCATCTTCCATAGGCCAAGGCCAAAGGAGGCTTGTTCATCGGATTGCTTGTCATTTAAGGTAATCTCAATGGGCCTGCCATCCTTTTTATCTATCTTTAGGTAGGCAAAATCCATGGCATCCACGCTCGGTAAGCTTTTATCCCTTAGATCATCTATGGCATATTTGAAATGATCTCCATGGCTCAGCCATACCTCGTAGATCTTTGGATCATCATCCAGCATCAGGTAGTAGGTATTACCTGCAGGAGTTTTGCTCCCCACATAGACAGTGTGTTTGGTACCATCCTGCAAGGAAACATGAGCCACTGCCTCGGGATCCGCTAAGCCGTAAGGAGTCAGGTCTTCAGGAGTTTCCTCCTCTATAATCCTCTCGGCCTCTAGGTTTGCAAAGCTATAGGCTACATCGTCCACACTGGTTTGCTTTATGGCAATTTCATGGGGATATTCCACTTCCCACATGGCCTTGGTAACCTTCTCCTTCTTGCCGTCCTTTTCCTCTTCAACTTCCTTTTCTACTCTGTGAATGACCAGTTGACCATGCTCGTTGTTTAGTTCCATCTTGGATATATCATTTTTATCAAATCTGAGTAAGGAAATCTTTTTATTAACCGGCTCAGTGTCTTCGGGTTCTGGCCTATTGGCAAGGAATAAATAGCTTCCTGCCAATAGGGCTAGCACCACCACTAAGATGATAATATTCCTGGACTTGCTCATAGATGTCTCCTCCTCAACCACATTACCAACCCTGCACCCAATATTAGAAGGGGGATAAGGATAACAGTAATGCCAGCGAACAACAACTGCTGGAAGGGGTTGATGGTTAGATATCTGCTTACCAAGCTCTTAGGCCTGATAGAAATTGTCTCCATTTCATCCTGTAGCCAGTTGAGACTGTTGAGAATAAAGTCGGCATTTCCTATGCTAGCAAACTGGGGATTCAAGAACTCAGCGTCTCCCACTACCACCAGTTTTGTCTCATCATATTCGTTCTCTTTTTCATTCCATATCTTATCGTTTATGGCTACTGCAATATTGAAAGGACCGTCTAGATCTCCCTCTTCCTTCTCAGGCGCTGTTGATGTTAGATCGGTCTTGCCCCATGCGCTATCGCTGGTTACCAGCAACGGCTGAATCTCAGTGCTTCTCTTTTTCAATTCTAGTTCTGTAATGCCCTGAGCCCCAAAAGCCAATACCTGCATCTTGCTGCTCTTCATGGGATTAATTATGTCATGGCTTTCCATATTGGGTACTATCCAAGTGGGGTTTTGGAAATAGCGAGTTCTGTCTTCTTCTATGGTCAAAGCCTTATTCATGCTTATGCCATAGCTTTTAAATAGAGCGTCAAAGTTTGGCATTTCGGCGTCCACTATATCCATGAGAAAGATCGCTCTTCCGAAATTGTCCAGATATTCTCTGATCTTTTGCTCTTCCTCTGCGGTAATATCCCTTTGAGGCGCTATTACCATCAAGATGCTCGCATCAGAGGGCACTGCATCTTCAGTCAACAGGGAAAGGCTCTTGATCTCATAGTTTTCCAGTTCCATCTTCTTTTTAAGTTCTGAAGGTAAAGGCTGTTCTCCCTGACCTTCTAGGGTATAGACTACTGGCAGCTCATCTGCCGTTACATATTGAATCGCTCCAGTTACCCTCTCTTCCATGGCCAAGGATTCGGCACGGGTATTTCCGTACTGGTCATATCTTATGTTGAACAGATCAAAATAGTCGATTACCTTGTATTTTTTATCGGTTTCAACAATATAGCTTCCATCCCTTAGGCTGGTACCATCCTTGGTATACTTGCTGGAAAATGTAGGGTTTTTAACGGGATCGATGTAGGTGATGGAAATATTCTTATTTCCTCTCCTGTATCTTTGTAGTATCTCGTCAAAGGTCTTATTCTCCTGCCCTGTCTTATAAAGACCAATAATTCGCACCTCTTCGTCCAAACCTTCTAGTATCTTCTTGGTCTGATCCGATAAGGAGAACATACGATTTTCCGTTAGATCTATCTTTAAAGGAATCTGTCCCACTACCAGGTTGACAACAACCAGTATGGCCAGAACAAAAGCAGTCAACAAGGTGGCATATCCACCGTATTTAAACTTCTTGTCCTTAAAAGAGTCCTTCATCTTTGCTATGCTAAATTTTTTCAACCTTATTCCCCCCTTAACTCCAACGCTTCTTCTCCAGCACCCTGATGGTCAAAAATACGAAGGATGCTGAAAAGGTGAGATAGTAAATGATTGGGCTGAGACTTAAAATACCCATCTGGAATTCATCGAAGCGCTTTAACAGTGAGAACCATTCAAAGAATCTAACAATGAATCCGTCAAAGAAATATCTATCGGCTAAAAAGTAGGTTGCTACGATAATGGCTACACCTACTAAAGTGGTAGCTACTCCCACGTAGATATTCTTAGTATTAAAGTATACGAAAGCTCCAGCTGCCAAAGCTAATATTCCGGCAAATACTATTCCGGATACCTTGTCTGTAGGCAATCCTTGAGCTATCCAGTCGATGATCCACATAAACAGTAGGGCACTAAATGTTACTACCGCTGCAATAACCTGATTGTCCGTCAATGAGGATACAAACAAGCCTATGGCGATAAAAGCTGAGCCCAACAATAAAAATCCTACATATCCGCCTACTATCTCCCATACAGCAAGGCTGCCAAAGAAGGAGAGAATGATGGGATATATACAGGTGACCAGCAGCGTCAAAACAAATACCGTAACTGCTGCGAAGTATTTACCTAGTATTATACCCGTTATGCTAAGGGGACTGGTGAGCAGTAGCTGATCAGTCCTTTGCCTCTTGTCGTCGGGCATAAGTCTCATGGTTAGGATGGGTACTACTATCAGGAATATAAAGGTGATGCTACCAAGCACCGAGTTGTAGTCCGGATTTGCTCCTATGAGATTGGTCATGGCATAAAAGAATCCCGACAATATGAGGAAGAACCCCATAAATATAAAGCCTATGGATGAAGTAAAATATGCTCTAATTTCACGCTTATATACTGCTAACATATTAGGACACCTCCCCTTTTTCTTGGGTAGTTACCTGTAGGAAAATATCCTCCAAGGTCATATCCATGGATTTCATTTGTAGGATTGGATATCCTGCACGGCTAAGGGCGTTAAATAGCGGTCGTCTTACGTCTATATTCTTCTCAGCTTCTACCCATACGTCTATAGTATCTGGTTCTTTGACCCCTTGAGCTTCTACATACTTTACGCCTGCCACATCTCTTAGAACCTTTATAACCTGTTTCTCAGGAGCGGCCACTCTCAGGGTCATCTTGCTGCTGTCCCCTAGTCTCCTGGACAGATTTTCTGGTGTATCGCTAGCCACAATCTTACCTTTGTTGATTATGATCAAGCGCTCACACACCGCACTAACCTCAGGCAGTATATGAGAGCTTAGGATAATGGTGTGCTTTCTGCCCAGCTGCTTTATTAGGTTTCGGATCTCGATGATCTGCTTGGGATCAAGACCTACCGTCGGTTCGTCCAATATGAGTACCGGTGGATTTCCCACCAGGGCTTGTGCCAAACCTACCCTCTGCTTATATCCCTTGGATAGGTTTTTGATAAGACGATTTTGGACGTCGGTTATCTTAACCAGTTCCATTATCCTTTCCATATCTTGTTTTTTGTTTTTGTTATCAACTTTTTTGATAGCAAATACAAAATCCAGGTATTCCTTGACCGTCATGTCCAGATACAAAGGTGGAAACTCAGGCAGATAGCCTATTCGTTTTTTAACCTCTTCAGGATTATCCAAGATGTCGTATCCGTCCACTGTAACGGTACCTTCGGTAGCAGAAATATAGCCAGTAATGATGTTCATGGTAGTTGATTTACCGGCTCCGTTAGGGCCAAGAAACCCCACGATTTCGCCTTCATCTACGGTGAAGTTTAGATCGTCAACGGCTACATGCTGTCCGAATCGCTTAGTAACGTTTTGTATTTTTACCAATTACTCTCCCCCCGTTTCTACTATTTCACGGAAAACTAGACAAACATAATTATATATCACTGCTCTCATTATATCAAAGCATTTTAAAAAAAATGTGAATAAACTGTTAACATTGAGGTCAAAAAAAGAGGATTGGACGAGAACTCTCGTTCAACCCTCTTTCATAACATATATTACTTGCCGTGATAGGCTTTCCTGTAGATCTCCTCCAGTTCCTTTACCAGGGGCATTCTTGGATTGGCAGTAGTGCATTGATCTTCAAAGGCTTGATCCGCCAATTTCTCGATCTTTGCTTCGAAGGCATCCTTTGATATGCCGCACTCTGCAATGGTAGCTGGGATATTTAACTCTTTTTTCAGTTCTTTTACAGCTTTTATAAGGCTAGCCACCCCTTCCTCAGTAGTGGATGCAGGAAGACCAAGGTATCTAGCGATCTCTGCGTACTTCTCATCTGCCACGTAATGCCCATATTTGGGGAAGGAGACAAACTTGGTAGGTTTTTGTGCATTGTACTCTATTACATAGGGCAGGAGTATGGCATTAGCCCTTCCATGGGGGATGTTAAACTCACCGCCCAGCTTATGAGCCAAGCTATGGTTGATGCCTAAGAAAGCATTTGTAAAGGCCATACCTGCTATACAGGAAGCGTTGTGCATCTTTTCCCTTGCCACCTTATCGGATCCGTTCCTATAAGCCCTTGGCAGGTACTCAAATACCAGCTGAATCGCCTTCATGGCCAATGCATCGGTATAGTCAGAAGCCATTACCGATACATATGCCTCTATAGCATGGGTTAGTACATCCAATCCAGTATCTGCTGTGATACTTGCTGGTACCGTCATAACAAATTCGGGATCTATTATGGCTACATCGGGAGTCAGCTCATAATCGGCCAAAGGATATTTTACATTCCTCTCCTTATCCGTTATGACTGTAAAGGAGGTAACCTCCGAACCTGTTCCCGAGGTAGTGGGTATAGCCACCATCTTGGCCTTTTGGCCAAGCTTGGGGAACTTAAAGGCACGCTTTCTAATATCCATAAACTTTAGCCTAAGTGCTGTAAAATCAGTGTCCGGATACTCATAGAACAACCACATTGCCTTGGCAGCATCCATAGCTGAACCTCCACCTAGAGCTATGATTACGTCGGGCTTGAACTCGTTCATCAAAGCTGTGCCATGCTTGACGGTGTCTATGGAGGGATCAGGTTCTACTTGAGAGAATATCTCAGAGTGGACGTAATCCCTTCGCTTTCTCAGATAATATAGAACTCTATCCACATAGCCCAGCTCTATCATAGCAGGATCGGTTACTATAAAAGCACGGCTAATATCCGGCATCTTCTCCAGATATTGAATGGAGCCAGGCTCAAAATAGATTCTGTTTGGTATCTTGAACCACTGCATGTTTACTCTCCTCCTGGCCACCCGCTTTTTGTTGATGAGATTTACTGCCGATACGTTGGATGTGGTCGAGTTGCGTCCGAAGGATCCGCAACCTAAGGTAAGTGATGGCATATTGGTATTGTATATGTCACCTATAGCACCATGGGTGGAAGGAGAATTTACTATAAGGCGTCCTGCCTTTACGCGCTGTGAAAAGAGCTCTATAACCTTTTCATCCTCCGAATGGATAACAGCTGAATGGCCCATACCGCCAAAGGCTACCATTTCCTCGCATCTTTTAATTCCTTCTTCATAGCCTTCCACTATATAGAGAGCCAGTACCGGGCTTAGCTTCTCCCTGGACAGTGGATAATCAGGTCCCACTCCCTCTATGGGTGCAACCAGTATCTTGGTATCTACGGGTACCTTAACACCTGCCATCTTGGCTATGTCATAAGCCGATTGGCCAACTATAACAGGATTTACAGCACCTTTTTCTTTGTTGATAACAGTGTCTTCCACTTTTCTAAGCTCATCATCATATAGGAAATAACAGCCGTTTTGCTTCATAAAATCTATAGCTTCATCGGCGATCTCCTTATCAAATATAACAGCCTGCTCCGATGCACAGATCATGCCATTGTCAAAGCTCTTGGAGAGTATAAGGTCGGTAACCGCCCTCTTAACCTCTGCGGTTTTTTCGATATAGCAGGGTACATTTCCTGGCCCGACTCCAAGGGCGGGCTTCCCATTGCTGTATGCGGATTTTACCATTCCTGCTCCTCCCGTTGCCAGTATCAGGGACACTCCTGGATGAGCCATCAAAGTCTGGGTAGCCTCCAGAGCAGGGTTTTCTATCCACTGTATGCAGTTCTTCGGAGCGCCTTCCGCAATGGCTGCCTCCAACATGATCTTAGCAGCTTCACTGCTGCACTTCTGGGCAGAAGGATGGAAAGCAAAGATGATGGGATTTCGGGTCTTCATGGCAATTAGTGCCTTGAACATGGTGGTAGAGGTAGGATTGGTGACCGGGGTAACCCCTGCTATAACGCCTACAGGTTCAGCTATCTCCACATAGTCTTCCAAATCATTCTCATCTATGATGCCCACCGTCTTTTCGTACTTTATGCTGTGATAGATATATTCTGTCGCAAACAGATTCTTTACGATCTTATCCTCGTAAACACCTCTTTTGGTCTCCTCAACTGCTAGCTTGGCTAGTCTCATATGCTGGTCTATTCCTGCCAAGGTCATGGCCTTAACGATTCTATCCACTTGCTCCTGGCTCATGGACATGAATTCGGATAGCGCACCTCTGGCCTTTTCCACCAAAGTATCGATATTAGTCTTTATATCGGTAGTCTTGTTGTCTGAAAGCTTAATAACTGTTGCATTCCTGTCATTCTCTTTGGTGTTTTTTTCTTTAACCTGATTTATCATACCTCTCTTCCTTTCATGATAAAAATTTAAAAACTTTATATTATCAGGGATCCATAAGGATGCCTGTAATTGACCTGGTCATTCATGATAATGAAAGAAGCTAAACATTGTTAATTTTTTAACTATCCTAATTGAAAAATATTATCCCAGTTAATTCCCAAGCACTCTGTTGGATTTAATTATCCGATTTAACCGCAAAGTCTTAGCTTAATCGACTTTATCTCGATTAATACACTCCATTTAGCTGCTAAAAACCAGATAATCAACTCTAGGATAATTATAAATGATTGTTAATTAATTGTCAATAGAGTTTAATTAATAACTTAAAAATGATTACAAAAAAACTACCTCATTTCACAAGAGGTAGTTTGATTTAAGTTCTATTTTATTTAACATTTTGAGATCTAGATATAGAATCCATTAAATCCAGAATTTTTCTTTTGGTGCCTCTAAAGAAATCTCCTTGCCAATACCTACTAGTTCAGCAATTTCATATATTTTCTCGGCAAAATATATGTCATGCATAGATAGCCCGATGTTATAAACAATTATCCGTTCTGCATCATTAGTTCTTCCTTCTGCAGAGCCAACGATAACATCTGAAACCTCGGCAAAGCTCTTAAATTGGTTGAAATATTTGAATCCTTTTACATGGTCAGTATCATCAGCAAATACCTTATCAAAGAACAAATCACAATTCATAAAGCCCCTTGTATGGATAGGAACAACTAGACACCCTTCGTCAAAGCAGCTATCCTCACAAATATCCTGATCAAAATAAGTAACAGAGGAT
>JAWLDD010000010.1:0-20341 GCA_041686815.1 Candidatus Atribacteria bacterium
TACCACCCTTGTTATCGAAATATTCTTCGATCACTCGGTTCAGTTTAACGGTCCACACCGCTACAGCCTATGAATTCAGCTATAGTGCTCCGGGACGGCTTCAACCAACCATATCCAAAGGGCTTGCACCTTCCCCTTCTCGCTGAAGGACTGGGTCTGATTTACTACTTCCCATCGTAGCATTTCTATTTATGTTATCTATTGCCGTTTATTATATATAAGTACTATGATTTTGTCAATATTTTGCTTCAAAAAACTCATGTATTATAGCTCTCTCTTGGTTTTTGTTGATCTTTGTACTAATTAGCTATCTATAGCTGCTGGATACTATGCTAAGGTACAGGTTTTTGATGATAACTCTCAAGATCAGCACAGTAGGCACTGCAAAGAACATACCTAGGATACCAAAGAAAGCTCCCGCTGCCCAGAGTGCCAGAATAATATATATTGGATGCAAACCAACGTGATCTCCCATAATTTTCGGTGTGAATATATTGCTCTCTAGCTGCTGGACCACTATCATTACTATAATTGAAGCAACCAATTTTGAAGGAGAATGCAATATGGCAATCATGCCAGCTGGTATAACTCCTAAAATAGGGCCAAAATACGGTACAATTTCAAATATACCAGCAAATAAACCCATTATAGCTGCATAAGGTAAGCCGATGATCAAATATCCTATAGTCGCTAATATTCCCACTATAATAGCCACCAAGATCTGACCACGAATAAATCGATCTAAGATCTTGCTGATTTCCTTTGACATTTGCAGAGTTGGTTTGCGGATTTTACTAGGGATCAGCGCTAGAATCATTTTTCTAAAATAATCTCTATCTTTGATAAAATAAAAGCTTAGAACGGGTACTGTAAATAGAGCAGCTACCCTTCCTATTCCATCTACAGCTCCGTCCATCTTACTTCTTATATAGAGAGCCATCCAATTGTCAAATTTATCAATATATTCATTAAATGCTATTTGAACGCTGTATGGTATGCCCAACCTTTCCATTTCATTATGAAGTTTTACCATCAGTTGGTGTAATTGCTGTCCAAATTCTGGCAATCTATTGAGAAGAGCTACTGCTTGTCGTGTCAATAATGGAATTAGTAATACCATTAAGGCTGTAAGAATTATCGATATACCTACAAATAGTATGATAACTGACCTAGGACGTGAAACATACTTTTCTAACCATCTGCTAATTGGAGTTAGTATGTAAGCAAGAACTATTGAATAAAAAACATATTTAACTATTTGTACAACTTTTACCCATTGCAGTATTACAATCCATAGAATAAGAGCCAATACAGCCACAATGGCGATTAGAGCTAACTTTTTACTATCAAATTTCAACTTCATGGAATTGGCTGGATACCCCCTTCCCAAGTGTAAGAAAGTTTATTATCTATAAAAAGTGAGAGACCAGAACATAGTGGATCCGGTCTCCTTTCACTTTTTATCTGGATTTAATACCCGGTATAATTCTAGTTGCTGCATCAGCCATATTCTTACCGCTGGTCATCATCTTCTTTGCCATTTTGCTCTCTGATCTTGATGAAAACATTATCGCTGCAGCTGCTCCTATTAAACCGCCAGCTATGAACCCGTTTATATATTTATTTGCCATTTTTATTCACTCCTTTTTCTTTATGCTACTGGTAAGATTCTTTGGAATCAGATAGTATATTTATGATTCCTCTATTATTGGATTTCAAATCATAGCTATATCCTCCAGGTATTACAATGGCATCCTCATATAAATAGGGCTTAAAGTTCCCAGTTAATATATTTCGACCGACCACCAAATCATCTAATACGCCCTTGGATAGTTCGTATCCCTCTATATGTCCTCCATCTGTATTAAATATAATATTGCTTACCATGCCTAACTCTTGGCCATCATCACCTATAACCGTCCTACCAACAATGCCATCAAGGTCTTTCTTATTGATTTCCTTAGCACAATCATAACCGGCAACCACAATTACTTCACCTATGGACACTATATCTTTAAAATCTACCAAAAAAGTCTTTGTTCTATATCCAGTGCTAACAACAATTATCCCTTCTATTTTTCTGTCCACTGGATCACATTGTACATCCTCAGCTAATCCTATCTTTTTGCCTGTCCTTTCACATATGACAGGAAGCCCCAAAATGCTGTCTCTATCTATAGCTTTACCCAATGGATTTTCCCCCCATCCAGGCATTGTCTAAACACTATCATGTTTCTATTTCTACAGGTATTGCCTTTTATCGACACGGTTTTAGTTTATCCAAAAATTAAAAAAACATTATATAAACCTACATCTATAACTTGGATTTTGGACAAAAGATATAATAAGATGGACTCCGATCAATGACTAGATGGTAGGAATGTAATATTATGAAGAACAAGATTTATAAAAAAACAGCCAAGAAAGGATGAAAACTCCTGCTTTCTGGCTGATCTTATGATTTGCTAAATTATTCTGTTAGGCTAGCTTTAATTACCCCACCACCTAAAACATAATCCTCTTGATAGAAGACCGCTGCTTGTCCGGGAGTGATCGCCCTCTGGGGTTTATCAAACTCTACTTTAATGATGTTTCCTTCCATTGGGTATAGGGTAGCAGCAACTTCAGGTGCAGAATATCGTATTTTAACCATAGCTTTTGTTGGCTGTGTCAAATCTTCTGTATAAATGAAGTTAACCTCTTCTACAATCATACCTTTAGAGAAGACCTCATGATGTTGACCTAGCACCACCAAATCCTTCTCAGCATCTATTTCTACTACATACATTGGTTTTCCCAGAGCTATGCCAAGACCTTTTCTCTGACCAATGGTATAATGAATTATCCCCTTGTGCTGACCCAATACATTTCCTTCGGTATCCACAAAGTTGCCAGGTTTTATCTCTCTATTCAGCCGTTCTTCGATAAATCTACCGTAGTCATCGTCATCCACAAAGCAAATCTCTTGGCTGTCAGGCTTATTTGCCACGGTTAGCCCTATTTCCTTTGCTATATCCCTAACCTTATCCTTTGTATAACTACCCAAAGGGAAGAGGGTATGTTCCAGCTGAAATTGCGTCATAGAATAAAGGGCATAGGTTTGATCTTTGCCCACTGCTTTTGATTTTTTTAACAGGTAACGCTGCTTTTGACTATCAAAGGCAATATCAGCATAATGGCCGGTGGCAATATAAAAGGCATCCAACTCTAAAGCCTTTTTTAGAAAATGATCGAACTTTACATGGCGGTTGCAAGCAATGCAAGGATTTGGGGTTCTGCCCATTAGGTATTCATCTACAAAATAGTCGATAACCTTTTCTTCAAATACCTCTTTAAAGTTCATCACATAAAAGGGAATACCTATATGATTGGCTACCCTTCGAGCATCATCTACAGCGGATAGGGAACAGCAGCCGCCTTCTTTTTCCCGAATCTCTCCGGGTAGATCGGGCCATATCTGCATGGTTACCCCTATAACCTCATATCCCTGTTCTTTCAAAACATAAGCAGCGACGGAGCTATCTACTCCGCCACTCATGCCTATTAATACCCTCTTTTTGTTCATGCACCCACCTTGTCCTTATGCTTTTCTTTATAGTCAGCTATTGCTTTTTGGATGGCTTCTTCTGCCAGCACCGAACAATGCATCTTTACAGGTGGTAGCCCATCAAGCGCTTGAGCAACGGCCTTGTTGGTAATTGCCAAGGCTTCATCTATAGTCTTTCCTTTAATCAATTCTGTTGCCATGCTGCTGCTAGCAATAGCTGCGCCGCAGCCAAAAGTCTTAAATTTCACATCGACGATAACATCGTTTTCCACCTGTAAGAATATCTTCATTATGTCTCCGCATTTTGCGTTACCTACTTCTCCCACTCCATCGGGATTTTCTATTTCACCCACATTGCGGGGATTCATAAAGTGATCCATAACTTTTTCGCTATACATAATGGCATCCTCCTTTTTCTTGCACAAATAAAGGCGACATTTCTCTAAGCCTTCCTACGATTTCAGGCAATACATCCAATACGTAATCCACATCCTCATCGGTGTTGGCATCTCCCAAGGTCATTCTCAATGACCCGTGGGCAATTTCATGAGACAGTCCAATTGCTAACAGAACATGGGATGGGTCCAGAGACCCTGAAGTGCATGCAGATCCGCTGGATGCTGCTATGCCCTTTATGTCAAGGCTAAGTAGCAGAGACTCTCCTTCTATATACTCAAAGCTCATGTTTACATTGCCTGGGAGTCTCAAGGTTGGATGGCCATTTAGTATAACGTTGTCAATCCTGCTCATAATGCCATCTATTAGCCTATCTCTCAATCTTATTAGATGTTCATTGTTTTCATTCATATTTTCATAAGCTAGCTCAATCGCTTTGCCTAAGCCTATTATGCCAGGAATATTTTCTGTACCAGCACGTCGATTTCGCTCTTGAGCCCCTCCATGAAGCAGAGGAATCAGTTTTGTGCCTTTTCTTACATACAATGCTCCAACACCCTTGGGACCATAAAATTTATGGGCTGATAGGGACAATAGATCTATGTTCATATCATTCACATCAATATTCACATGGCCTATGGCCTGGACAGCATCGGTATGAAAATATATGCCCTTTTCCTTAGTTATTGCGCCTATTTCCTTTATAGGTTGGATAGTCCCAATCTCGTTGTTGGCAAACATTATAGATGCTAAAATGGTGTCCGGTCTTATTGAATCCTCTACCTGCTGAGGATCAATCATACCGTACTTATCTACTGGCAAATAAGTAACTTCAAAACCCAATTTTTCTAAATATTGACAGGTATACAGCACTGCGTGATGCTCAATAGCAGATGTAATGATATGCTTCCCCTTATTTTGATTTGCTAAGGCAACGCCCTTTATCGCCCAGTTATCGGCTTCGGTGCCACCGCCTGTAAAAAATACTTCGTCAAATCTTGCATTTAACACTTTAGCCGTCTTTTCCCTAGCTTCATCTATTGCCTTTTTTGCTTGTCGTCCAAAGCTATGAACACTGGACGGATTCCCATATTCTTGGGTGATATAAGGCAGCATTACATCCAAAACTTCTTTTTTCGTATATGTGGTTGCTGCATGATCTAAATAGATGCTCTTCTTCATACAAAGGGACTCCTTTCGCTAAATACCAAAAAATAATAGCAATTTATCTTTAGCCGTTGCATTGGATTGCACTGTTGTTCTCAATGCCCTTTTTGTAGTTTTCATGGTCTATCTTTTTCTGTTGCCGAACCATGTCTTCCAAGGTGATAGAGTCCACTACTTGGTTAATGCTATCCCTAATCTTCTCCCATATCATCCTTGTAACACAAGCATCGGCATCCAAACATTCAGGTGCATCTTCATTGCTAACGCAATCAGCGGGAGCTATGTTCCCTTCCAAAGTCCTGAGAATCTGGCCAATATAAATTTTATCGGAAGGTGCCCCTAATAAATATCCGCCATAAGCTCCTCGAACACTTTTTACCAGCCCAGCTTTTCTCATGATGGCAAACAATTGCTCAAGGTAGGATTCAGAGATATTCTGTCTCCCGGCTATTTCGTTAAGGGGAACAGGGCCTTGGGACTGATTCATAGCCAGATCAAACATTGCCCTAAGACCGTATCTACCTCTGGTAGAAAGCTTCAAATTCAACACCTCCAATACCCGACTAAATTACTAGACTTTAACAAAATGAATAATACCATACCCTACTATTTTTGTCAACATTAATATACGTTAGTTCTAAACTTTTTAAAGTAAGGGATCTTTTTTGGTAATTTATCTATGAATCATATGCTCATTAAGCCATACTTATCTTTGCTTATCCTCTAGTATTTGTTCTAAGCGTTCCTTTATCCTGGCTTCTGCTCCTGAATTTTTTGGAAAATAGTATCTGACGTCTTTAAGTTCATGGGGAAGGTATTGCTGTTTAGCTCTACCTCCAGGATAATCATGAGAATATTTATATCCTCTGCCATGGCCTAATTCTGCTGAACCTGGATAATGGCTATCCCTTAAATTGATGGGGACTTCCCCAATTTTCTTATTACGTACATCCTCCAAGGCTTTATCTATACCTACGCAAACTGAATTCGATTTTGGTGAACAGGCTACCATTAGAGCTGCTTGGGCTAAAATGATCCTGCTCTCCGGCCACCCCACTCGTTCAACGGCTTGGGCTGCAGCAACTGCTACCTGAAGCGCAGCTGGATTAGCCATCCCTACATCTTCAGCGGCAGCGATAATTATCCTCCTGGCGATAAACTCTGGTTTTTCTCCACTCTCGATCATTCGAGCCAGCCAATGCAATACAGCATCTGGTTCCATGTAGTTCCTCATGCTCTTTATAAAGGCACTGATGACATCATAATGATTATCCCCATCCTTGTCATATCTTATAGCCTTTTGCTGCACACAATCCTGGGCTACCTCTAGGGAAATGACTATGGTACCATTTTCATCAGGTGGAGTAGTTAGAGTTGCCAATTCTAATGCATTCAGTACCGATCTGGCATCCCCTTCGCTCATCCTGATTATGTGATCTACAGCTTCAGGCTGTATCTCCACTTTTTGTTTGCCCAGACCTTTCTCCTTATCCTTAAGGCATCGATACATCAATTCCCTTAGGTCTTGATCTCCTAGAGGTTGGAATTTAAAGATGGTGGATCTGGATAGCAATGCCTTATTTACTTCAAAATATGGGTTCTCAGTAGTGGCACCTATAAGAATAAAAGTTCCGTTTTCTACATAGGGTAACAGAGCATCCTGCTGCCCTTTGTTTAGTCTATGAATCTCATCAAAGAACAGGATTATCCTCCCTCTCGGATTCAAAAGATAGTTTTGAGCCTCTTGTGCCATTTCACGTATTTCCTTTACTCCGGCTGAAACAGCATTCAATTGTTTAAAGGTATACTTAGTTTCCCCTGCTATGATCTTTGCCAGGGTGGTCTTCCCTGTACCCGGTGGACCGTAGAATATGGCAGAGGTAAGCCTGTCAGCCTTTATTGCCCTATATAATAGCTTATTTTTACCGATTATATGTTTCTGTCCAACAAACTCATCCAGTGTTTCAGGCCTCATACGAGCTGCCAATGGCATGTTTTGTATCATTGATTTCACTCCTTTTGATTTCCCAGTTCTCCATTTAAAAGAGATGGCTAATGCCATCTCTTTATTGTTTTTACTTTAAAAGTCCATCAGGATATAGGGGAAATCTTGTGCATAGATCATCTACCATCTTTAAGATTTCTTCTTTATTACCCTCAATGTCTTCTAGGGTTAAGGCAATAGCATTCGCTATAACCTTCATTTCCTCAGTTCCCATACCCCTTGACGTTACTGCAGGAGTTCCTAAACGGATGCCGCTGGTTACAAAAGGGCTCTGAGGATCATTTGGGATGGTATTCTTGTTGGTGGTAATTCTAATGCTATCCAACAATTTTTCCGCATCCTTTCCTGTAAAGCCTTTGTTTCTCAGATCGATGGTCATCAAATGGTTATCTGTCCCTCCGGATACCAAGTCAAAACCGTGCTCCTTTAAAGATTCAGCCAAAGCATTGGCATTTTCAACGATTCGTTTTTGATACTCTTTGAACTCAGGCTTTAAGGCTTCCAGAAAACAAACTGCTTTTGAAGCTATAACATGCATAAGGGGACCGCCTTGGGTTCCCGGAAAGATAGCCTTATCGATGGCTTTTGCATGCTCTGCTTTGCAGAGGATCATCCCTCCCCTTGGCCCTCTTAGGGTTTTATGGGTAGTGGTAGTTACGAAATCTGCATAGGGAACGGGGTTAGGATGTAATCCAGCAGCTACCAGGCCTGCAATATGTGCCATATCCACCATTAGATATGCTCCTACTTCATCGGCTACCTCTCTGAACTTTTTGAAATCGATAACTCTTGAATATGCACTAGCTCCTGCTACAATCATCTTTGGCTTATTTTCCAATGCTAATTGCTGTAGCTCTTCATAATCTATATAACCGGTATTAGCATCTACACCATAGGGTATTATTTTAAAATATTTCCCTGAGATATTGACCGGGCTGCCATGGGTCAAATGACCACCATGGGCAAGATTCATACCTAAAATTGTATCTCCTGGGTTTAATACAGCAAAGTATACCGCCATATTTGCCTGTGCCCCTGAATGAGGTTGAACGTTGGCATGATCTGCCCCAAACAACTGTTTTGCACGGTCAATGGCCAAAGTTTCAACAATATCTACATACTCGCAGCCACCGTAATATCTTCTTCCAGGATATCCTTCAGCATATTTGTTGGTTAAATGGGTACCCATGGCGTCCATTACCGCTTGACTAACAAAATTCTCCGAAGCAATTAATTCAATATGGTTTTGTTGTCTTTCAAATTCCATCTCCATAGCTTTGGCAATTTCGGGATCAGTCCTGAATAGCTCTTTTAAATTTATCACAGCAATGCTACCTCCATACGTTTTTTTAAATAATTCAAAAAATGTTCGGTATCTATTAGTCATATTATAATTATAATTATACAGTTTTACAAGGTTTTTATAAATAATATACTAAAAAAGCTGGTATCAACCAGCTTTATAGTGCTTTCTGCACGAACTTAACAAGTTCTGCCTTGGGACGTGCCCCCATGATTTGGTCTAAGACTTGACCATCTTTGAATAGAATCAATGTAGGAATACTCATAACCCTAAATTTGACAGCTAGATCTCTTTGCTCATCAACATTAACCTTTGCTATCTTTGCTTTACCCTCAAAATCATCTGCCAATTGGTCTATAATAGGTGCAATCATCTTACATGGTCCACACCATGATGCCCAAAAATCTACCAAGACAGGCACTTCAGAATTTATCACTTCTGCGTCAAAATTGTTGGAATCCAAAATAACCACTTTATCACTTGCCATCTCCATTTTCCCCTTTCGAAGATAAATTAATAATAGATACCATCTTAGGAAAGTATTCGCTTCTCTTGCTTAATTTAGGATCTGCAGCCCTAATCTCTAGGAAGGAAAGGCCGGTAAGCAGTATACCCCCTATAGCACCGAATAACTCGGCATTGCCTGAAAGCTGACCTGCAAGGGCATATCCTCCGGCTACTCCTAGTATGAGAGAGATCAGTGGTATCAGATACACAATAGCCGAGGCCTTTAGGATAGAGACCGATTGTAAATCCAATTCTACCCAATCCCCAAGTTTTGCCCCAATGTCATTGGATACCGTTAAAAACATTTCCTTTTGATCTTTGCTCATACCACAGGCTGTACAAGATCCACAAGAAGAACTTCTCTGTATTTTTACAGTGGCAACTCTGCCCTTTATATCGGTAACCCTTGCCAATTCTTTCATTTATATCATTCCTTATTGTCCTATATTCTGCATATGCTTATACTTAACCATTTCTTTATAAATTAAACATCCTTCTCTTGATGCTCATCACTTTCAACCTTTATGTGCAATTCCTTAAGCTGTTTCGGGTCTACAGCAGATGGGGCATTGGTCATTGGATCCGATGCATTTTGCAATTTCGGAAATGCAATAACGTCTCTGATGGAAGAGCTACCAGCCAACAGGGCTGCAATCCTATCCAGCCCATAAGCAATACCACCATGAGGCGGGGTTCCGTATTTAAAAGCTTCCATTAGGAAACCAAATTGCTCCCATGCCTTTTCAAGGGTAAATCCTAGAGCTTTAAACATCCTCTCTTGGACATGGGTATTATGGATTCTTATGCTGCCGCCTCCAATTTCGCTTCCGTTTAATACCATGTCATAAGCTTTCGCTCTCACATTTTGGGGCTGGGTTTCCAGCAATTCCATATCCTCATCCATAGGTGATGTAAAGGGATGGTGTTTTGCCACATAACGGTTTTCTTCATCATCGTATTCAAATAATGGAAACTCCGTTATCCATAACAGATCATATCTATCATCAGGGATTATGTCTAAACGTCTAGCTAGTTCCAATCTCAAATGTCCTAAAGCTTGAAATACTACTTCATCTCTATCGGCTACAAATAGGAGTAGATCTCCTACTTCACCATTCAAATGGCCTAGTATAGCATCAATGTCCTTCTGACTTAAAAACTTTGCTATGGGCGATTTAATCCCATCTTCTGTAACGTTTATCCAAGCAAGGCCTTTCGCTCTGTAGGTCTTCACATATTCTCCCAAGGAATCAATGTCCCTGCGTGAGAATTTTCCTCCACATCCCTTTGCATTAATGGCTCTGACGCTTCCGCCATCTTTAACAGCATTAGAGAATACTTTAAATTCAGATTCTGCTACTAGATGGCTTACATCCATAAGCTCAAATCCAAATCTAGTGTCAGGCTTATCGGATCCATATCTCTCCATAGCTTCCTTATAGGTCATGCGTTTTAGAGGCAACTTTATATCTACATCTAAGATCTCTTTAAAAACCTTAGCTATCATCTCTTCGTTTACAGCCAACACATCGTCGATATCCACAAATGACATTTCGATATCGACTTGGGTAAACTCAGGCTGCCTATCAGCCCGCAAATCCTCGTCCCGAAAACACCGAACAATCTGATAATATCTATCAAAACCGGATAACATGAGCAGCTGCTTAAATAGCTGCGGTGATTGAGGTAGGGCATAAAATTGGCCTGGATGTACCCTACTGGGTACCAGATAATCCCTGGCTCCCTCCGGAGTGCTCTTGGTTAGCATAGGAGTTTCTATCTCCAAGAATCCTTTGCCGTTAAGAAAATTTCTGACCAGGTTAGCTATTTTATGCCTGAGCATTATATTCTTTTGCATCTCTGGCCTTCTAAGGTCTAAATATCTATATTTATACCTTAAAGCTTCTCCGACGTTTATATTGTCTTCGATATAAAAAGGCGGAGTCTCTGAGGTTGATAAAATTCGCAGTTCTTGAGCCTTTACTTCTATATCACCTGTAGCCATGTTGGGATTGATGGCTTCAGGAGCACGATTTACAACTTGACCCTTAAAGGCAATAACGTATTCGCTACGCAATGTTGCTGCCTTATCAAATAGTGATGGATCATCCTCTTGGTCAAATACCAGCTGTATAATTCCAGTTCTATCCCTGAGGGTTACAAATATAAGTCCACCCAAATCCCTTCGTCTTTGCACCCATCCCATTAACACTACCGTTTGCCCTACATTTTGGGTTGTCAGTTCACCACACATATGGGTTCTCTTTAATCCTGTCATAGATTCTCCCATATTATTTCACCGCCCTTTTGCTTATTAAATAATCTACTAAATCATCTTGGCAAACCAATTCTTCATTTCCTTCTTTCATGGATCGTACCTTGATTTGACTATTCTTCATCTCTTCATCCCCCAAGATACAGACCCATGATACATTAGCCTTGTCTGCATATTTAAATTGAGCCTTAACACTTCTGCCCACATGATCCATATCCGCCAGGATATTGTTAGCCCTCATTACCTGCAGCAGTTCAAAAGCCTTACGCCTTGCTGCGTCACCGATGGTAACTAGGAACACATCCCTCCCTAGATCTTGAGGTATCTCTATGCCCTGGCTTTCCATTGCTAATAGCAGCCTTTCAAGGCCTAGGCCAAATCCCGCTCCTGGAGTATCAGGACCACCGCATTGCTCCACCAACCCGTCATATCTCCCACCACCGCATACTGTGCCTTGAGCACCAATATCGGTAGAAACTATTTCGAATACAGTCTTGCTGTAATAATCCAACCCTCTAACTATCATGGGATTAATCTCGAATTCAATGGATGCAGCCGATAAATATCCTTGAAGATCCCCAAAATGATGTCTGCACTCATCACAGAGATAATCCAGTATAATAGGTGCATCCTTTACAATAGCCCCACACTCCTTGCTCTTACAATCGAGTATACGAAGCGGGTTTTTCTCGTACCGAGTATTACAGGTTTCACATAGGTCAGTCAAATGATCCTTTAAATACTCCTTTAAAGCTGCATGATAATTGACGCGGCAATCTGGACATCCTATGCTGTTTATGTATAGTTTAAGTCCCTTGAGACCTAATCTATCAAACAACTTCATTGCTAGGGTTATAATCTCCGCATCCAGAGAAGCTTCCTTTGCGCCAAAAACTTCCACACCAAACTGATGATGTTCCCTAAGCCTTCCCGCCTGGGGATTTTCGTACCTGAAAACAGGGGTAATATAGTACATCTTTATAGGTTGAGCTACACTGTACAAACCGTGTTCTATATATGCCCGAACCGCTCCAGCTGTTCCTTCTGGCTTTAAGGTTATGCTCCGATTCCCCTTGTCCAAAAAGGTGTACATCTCTTTCTGTACGATATCAGTGGTATCTCCTACTCCACGAGCAAACAATTCAGTATGCTCAAATACAGGAGTTCTCACCTCATTATATCCAAATAATCCAGCTATCTGCCGTATAGTGTTTTCTAAATAGTGCCACTTGTAGGATTCACTGGGCAATACGTCTTTCGTACCCCTTGGTGCTTTTGTAATCATCATCTTCCTCCTCTTTACTATACTTAACAAAGGCTACAACATAAAAAAACACCCACGTCCCCATCGTTGGATAGAAAGGGACGGGAGTGTCTCCCGCGGTGCCACCCTTGTTGGAGAATTTTAAACCTTCTCCCACTTAAAAAATCTAACGCTTTTATGCGTACACTGCCTACTATTTTCAGCAGGTCGGTTCTAGGGTTGTCGTTCACCGACTTATACTAAAGAGGTGCTTTCAGCCACGACACCTCATCTCTTTTTAGCTCCGTCGGCTACTCTACCCTTCCTTACCTTTACTATATTCAGTTAAATCAACATGCTAATTTTCTAAATTATATTATCATTCAACTAAAAAGTCAACTTGATTTTTCTTTCTACCATTTCGTCCACCCGTTTTATATACTCCTCAATATTTTTAACATTAGGAGCTCGCTCTATGCGACCCTGTTCCGGGTAGCACACCTTAGTCATAGCTGCTGCGCCAAAAGCCCAAATAGTTTGCTGGTCTTCCATGATCTGCATATTGTATATAGATTCCTTTGATGGAAATGCAAAGCCTACATTCTCCATATTGCCTAACATATATTTCTGGCGATATAGATAATAAGGTCTCATGCCCATAGATGCAGCGCCATCATAGAAGATATCCATCATTTCAGCTGCTATCCTTTCATCGGTAAAATCATAATGATCAATATTCTCCTTAAGCCTGGATGCTCTCTTTACAGCTAAAGTGTGGACGGTAAAATTATCGGGGGCCAGATTCTTAATGAATTCCATTGTATATTTTGCTTCTTCCGTGCCCTCTCCCGGCAAACCCACTATAACATCCATATTTATAGTTTCAAAACCTATCTCTCTAGCAACTTTAAAGCAATGGACTATTTGGTCAGAACTGTGACTTCTGCCTATAGCCTGCAAGGTCTTATCATTCATGGATTGAGGGTTTATGCTAATACGAGAAACATTATAGTCCTTTAGGAGCTTAAGCTTATCCCTATCCATGGTGTCAGGTCTTCCGCCTTCAACTGTATATTCCTTCCATTTGTGCATTCCCCAATGCTTTTGAACTGCTAACAAAACCTTCTCCAATTGATCCAAGCCCAAAGAAGTCGGAGTACCGCCCCCTATATACACCGTCCCTATCTCAAGGCCTTTGTCCTGAGCAAGTCGTGACAAAGCTGCCATTTCCTTTTCAAGAGCGAGGATATAATCTTCTATCAGATGAGCACATTTATCTAAGGTGGCTGAAGGAAATGAACAAAATAGGCACTTGGTGGTACATATAGGTATATTGACGTAGATTGATATTTTCTTTGGATGATTGTTTTCAAAGTAAGGCCGCTGTATCCGCGCTATATCAAGCAACAGCCTAGCTTTTTTTGAACTGACCCTATAGTCTTCGTAGAGGCTTTTAAGAATGCCATCAGAATCCAAGCCCTTATCCAATAGTCCATGAACAATCTTTGTAGGCCTAATACCTGTCAAAGCTCCCCAATCCAGACTTCGATGAGTCAGCTCTTCCAGCAGCTGATATAACAGAAGCTTTATATGATTCTTCACAACCCTTTTACTATCCATGGGATTAAGATCCTTACTCAATTCGTGGTTTTGGATTAAGGTACCACTTTGGTTGGAACCTTTAGAGTATTCCACTTTGATTTCTATTATATTGCCAGCATCATCTAGCGACCTATAGAAGCACCTTATAATCAAGTCTTCCTTGCTAAAATCAATGAAATCAGTGTCTACTGCTTTTACCGATATACCCGGGCAGAAGGCTCTAATGAGCTCTGCCAACTCGTTTGAGTACTCGGCGATACTAGATATGATATATATGGACAAACTAAATCAATCCTTCCAAGAACGGATTTGTCAATCTCTCGGCACCTATAGTAGACTCGGGACCATGGCCAGGATAGACAACGGTATTATCATCCAAGGATAACAGTCTTTCCTTAATAGATCTAAAAATTTGATCCAAATCTCCACCCAATAGATCAGTTCTACCGATAGATCCGTTAAACAAAGTGTCCCCTGTAAATACCGCACCATTACCTAAAATGGATATACTGCCCGGTGAATGCCCTGGAGTATGAATAACCATTAAGTCTATATCTCCAACTTGTATATTATCTCCATGCTCTAGCAATATATCAGCCTGTGGCTGAATGGATTCCATACCCATAGAATAGGATAGGTTCTTGGTGCTATCCCTTAGGCAAGAGGCGTCTTGCTTATGAATTGCTACCTCTGCACCTAATTTATCCTTTAAGCAACCTACAGCGTCTATATGATCAAAATGTCCGTGGGTTAAAATTATATATTTAACTTTCAATCCTTTGGAAGCTATCATCTCTGAGATGGAGTGACAATCACCACCAGCATCTATGATAGCGGCTTCTTTATTGACATCATCATAAACAATATATGAATTCGCTCCCAAAAGGCCCACCGACATAGAAATAATATTCATAAACTTGGCCTCCTCACCGCTAAAATGTCCTTTTACTGTCCAATAAAATGGTGACAGGACCGTCGTTTACCGATGATACGTCCATATGAGCCCTAAAGACTCCCGTCTCTACATGAATACCTCTGTTTCTTAACTCTTGTATATACTTGTTATAAAAATCCTCAGCTACATCAAGATCAGCAGCTTTGCTAAAGCTAGGCCTTCTACCTTTCCGGCAATCCCCGCATAGAGTAAATTGAGAAATAGCTAGAATACTTCCTCCTACTTCAACAATAGAAAGATTCATTTTACCTTGCTGATCTTCAAAAACCCTGAGGTTAATTGTCTTATCAAGGATGTAGTCCAAATCCTCTTGTCCATCTTCTTTCTCCACTGCCAGGTACACCAAATAACCTTTACCTATCTTACCAGTAATATCTGGGCCAACCCTGACACTGGCTGAGCTTACACGCTGCACAACAGCCCTCATGCAATCACTCCTAGTATTACTTTTAAGCTTTTACTCTAAAAACATCAATCACTTCATCTATCTTTTTAAACTGCTTGATTACCCGTTTTAATTGCTCAATATCGTTTATCTCTACCATGATATTGATTATTGCCTGCTTGTTTCTTGTGGTTCGAGCACTAATAGCAGTTACTGTTATCTTCATATCTGATATGGCTTTGGTGATATCCGCAAGTAGCATCTGCCTATCTCTGGCTATTATCTGTATTTCAGAACTAAAGGAAGCTTTATACTCATCTACCCAACTGACCTCTATCAGCCTTAGCTGCTCCACCGAAGGATCATTTAGATTGATGCAGTCAGCTCTGTGTATCGAAACCCCTCTGCCTCTGGTAATATAGCCTATAATATCATCGCCGGGTACAGGATTACAGCATTTTGAATATCTTATCATTATATTGTCTATGCCTTTAACCTTTACCCCTTTATCGCTGGTAGTGGGCTCCCGTTTGGGTTTAACTTCGTCCTTTGGGGTTATATCTTCTACATCCGGTTGATTGACCTTCTTATATTCGTCAATAAGCCTAAATAATATTTGATTGGTAGTAATTCCCCCATATCCTAAGGCCGAATACATATCCTCAGCGGAATTAAATCCATACTTTCTCCATACCGCTTCTGACCAATCCTTTTGTAGTAGTTGAGAAAGAGAATATCCCTGACGTCTGGCTTCTCTCTCAAGCATTTCTTTGCCCTTTACAATATTCTCTTCCCTTCGTTCTTTTTTAAAGAACTGCTTTATCTTGTTTTTTGCTTGACTGGTCTTAACTATGTTCAACCAATCACGACTTGGCCCGTTACTTGATGAAGAGGTCAGGATCTCTACTATATCGCCAGTCTCCAGGTTATAATCTAAGGGTACAATTCTGCCATTGACCTTTGCCCCCACACACTTGTTGCCAACTGCACTGTGAATGGCATAGGCAAAATCCAGCGGTGTCGCACCTCGCCGCAGATCCACCACATCACCCTTTGGAGTAAATACAAACACCTCGTCGGTAAACAGGTCAATCTTAAGGGTTTCCATAAACTCCCTTGCGTCCTTCAAATCGCTCTGCCATTCCAATAGATGTCTAAGCCAAGCAAGTTTTTCATCAAAATCCGATGAACTTTTCTTGCCCTCTTTATACTTCCAATGAGCAGCTATTCCATATTCAGCGGTACGGTGCATCTCCCAGGTTCTTATTTGGATCTCAAACAATTCACCTCTAGGGCCAATAACGGTGGTGTGTAGGGATTGGTACATATTAGGCTTAGGTACTGCAATATAATCCTTGAACCTTCCAGGAATAGGTTTCCATAGTGTATGGGCAACGCCTAGCACTCCATAGCAATCCTTTACAGTATCTACAATTACCCTTACAGCTAGGAGATCATATATCTGCTCAAAATCCTTATGCTGCATGTACATCTTTTTATAGATGCTATAAAAATGCTTAGGCCTACCTTCGATCTCGGCTTCGATATTCATCTCTTCCAGCTTTTCAGCTAACGTCTTTATTACTTCTTGGATATATTCTTCTCTCTCTTTGCGCTTTGATGCGATCTTTTCAACCAAGTCATAATAGCCTTTAGGATCTATATATCTAAGGGAAGTGTCCTCTAGCTCCCACTTTATCTTAAAAATTCCGAGCCTATGGGCCAATGGAGCATAAATCTCCAAGGTTTCATATGCCTTTTCCCTTTGCTTTTCATCATTCACATATTCCAATGTCCTCAGGTTATGCAAGCGATCTGCTAGCTTAATAATGATAACTCTAATATCCTTGGCCATTGCCAAGAACATCTTTCTTAAGTTCTCAGCTTGTTGCTCCTCCTTGGTCTTATAAGCTATCTTGCCCAGTTTGGTAACCCCATCCACCAATCTGGCAACTTCAGCACCAAAAAGGTCGGTGAGCTCTTCTATCGGAACTCCAGTATCCTCAACTACATCATGAAGAAGACCGGCAACTATAGTGTCCACATCCAAGCCTAAGTCCATTAGAATAAGGGCTACCTCCAAGGGATGGATTATATAGGGTTCCCCGGAGGATCGCAATTGAGATTTATGGGCATCTTTAGCAAAGGCATAAGCATCTTCAATCTTCTTTACACCCTCATGGCCATATAATAGTTCTGCTTTTGCCTTTAACCTATTTACATTTTTATCTAATTCTGCCATCTCCCATACGCCCTTTATAGTTTTAATATAATAGCCCTTTTTTAATGTTCGGATATATATTGAACCAGGGTATCTACCTTATATTCTTTGAGTTTATCTCTGCCTTTTAGATAGGATAGTTCAATGACAAAGACCATGCCTACCACTATTCCACCAAGCTTTTCAATCAATTTTGCTGTCGCTAAGGATGTCCCTCCAGTAGCCAACAAGTCATCGGCTATTACCACCCTCTGACCAGGTTTTATAGCATCACGGTGAATCTCTAAAGCATCTTTCCCGTATTCCAGTTCATACTCAAAGAGTTCAGTTTCGCCGGGTAATTTCCCAGGTTTTCTAACAGGGACGAACCCTACCCCCAAGCCATATGCCAATGGCGCACCAATTACAAACCCCCTGGCTTCAGGCCCCACGACTACATCTGGCTTCAACTCATTACAGATATTAACTAAACTGTCAACGGTATATTTGTACGCGTCTCTATCCTTTAATACGGTAGTTATGTCCTTAAAGCTAATACCTTCTTTGGGGAAATCAGGTATAACCCTTATTTTATCAGCGAGATTCATAAAATTTCCTCCTTATGATTACATTCACTTTATATGTTCCCAATCCATTTATTGTAATAGGTAAATAATGAGCTTTCCTTCAGTTTTCGTGGTATTGGGTTGGTATCACACTGTATTCTTACAAAGCCATTGACATGGACTTTTATAAAATCCAATTCTTCAAATACTTTTATCATCAGTCTGATCTTAAAACCGTTTATATGGCAACGGCTCTGTTTTTTATAATCGTCCACTAACTTATTCCAATCCTGCCAAACGTTTCTTCCTGGTGATAAGGAACGTAGCCATCTGTATATGGAAGCAAAATCCGAATGTTCAACCAGGTATTCCTTGTTTAGTTGGATAAGCCCCTTATGATCTTTGGTCCTTTCAACTACTTTTCGGATCTTTTCACTGTCTATCATTCTTTGATCGATGAAGCAAAAGGGAACTTCATCTTCAAAGATATAAACATCTCTATAATCGGTAAAGGTTATTTTACTGTATACAGGAGCAAAAACTACCGTATTAACTCCAACGCCATCCCAACTGTTGGGTAGTCCATAACAGAACGAAACCCTTCCAGCAAGATTGTTTGCCATAATACTCTCTGCAATGCTGTGACTGTTATGCAAAGAGTTTACCAGCACTAAGCTGCCTATTCTTGTGCTATTAAGCTTTCGTATAATCTCACCCATGTTTACAGCAGCCATTGATTTGGACTGGATGGGATGAATTTCTTGATTATATTGCTTATTATACATAAAATCATAGAAAAAAGCATCAAAAAATTTCAAATAAAAGAAAGATAGGAACTCCTCCCAATCTTCATCCTTCTCAAGGATTACATCCATATGCTTGACATTAAACTGTAGTTTACTAATGCCCCTCCACTCATTTTTTTCAAGGGCAGTAACTATAGCTACTCGATTGGCTGCAGATAGGGTTTCTGCTCTCTCACCCATGCCAAAGGCAATGCCGTCCCAAAACCTTTGACCCAATTCAACGGATACTTTAAGATGTTTGCCTTGGCTGCCTACTTGCCGATTTTGACCTAACTTTGCATCGGGCAGCAGGAAAGCTGGAGATGGATTACCTATACCAAAAGGCTCTAAAGCTTCCAGTTCCCTAAGCAAATCATAGGTTATATCGCCTGGTTCAAGGTCCATATCATAAGTATACCGTGGAATTAACATAGAATCTTCAATGGTTTTTTCACAATACTGTATTAGCTCTTTACTTAAATCTTCTATCCTATCCTTGGCTAAAGAAAATCCCGCAGCCTGTTCATGTCCGCCAAACTTAGTCAATAAATGAGAGCATGAACTCAATGCTTTATAAATATTAAATCCCTTTATACTTCTAGCCGATCCCACTGCTAAATCTTCCTCAATCGACATAAGGATACATGGACGATAATATCGCTCGGTAATCTTAGATGCTGCTATTCCTATTACTCCTGGATTCCAACCTTCCTTACCTAAAACAATAATCCTATGGGTGCTTAAATCTACATATTTTTCAATAAGCTCTTCAGCTTCCCGAATGGTTTGGGCTTCCATGTCCTGTCTATGTCTATTCTGTTGCTCTAATATCTGAGCAATTGGCCTGGCATGGGATAAGCTTTTTGAGGTTAGCAATTCAAAACCTTTAATAGGATCATCAATTCTGCCAGCAGCATTGAGTCTAGGTGCTAAACCAAATGCTATATGGCCAGTGTTTACCTTGCTATCCTTTGCTCCCGAAACCTCTTTAAGTGCTTCTATACCAGGACAGGGATTTTGATTGATCTTTTCCAAACCCTTTGCCACATATATTCTATTATCTCCAACAAGGGGAACTACATCGGCTACAGTACCAAGGGCAATCAAATCTAGATATCGCTCAAGAGAAGCTGTTCCACCTAAAGCTTGTACCAACTTTCCTGCTACTCCAACCCCTGCTAAGGGATGGATGGTATGTAGCTCGGCATCCCTGGCAGGATTTATCACTGCAACGGCTTCTGGGAGGGATGAACCGCATTGATGGTGGTCGGTAATGATAACATCTATACCTAATTTTTTAGCATACTCTACTTCGTGTATGGAGGTAATGCCACAATCAACGCTGATTAATAGTTTGGTGCCTCTACCATGGATGATATCAATTGCATCACAATTGATACCGTAT
>JAWLDD010000011.1:0-19966 GCA_041686815.1 Candidatus Atribacteria bacterium
GAGCTTATGTCCTCTTCGGATATTCCCTCTGCTTTATCAATCGCCCACAGATAATACCAAGGTACCCCTTGAGAAGCCTCCACATCAAAATACATCTCAAGGTGATCATCCTTCAATTCTGAGATCATATAATTGGTATAAAGTCCTTGCTGCTGAAACCTATTGAGGATCAGCAAAACAATGAATATGGTAATCAAGGCCAGGAGAGGATAAAATCTATTTCCGTTTATTCGATATAGCTTTCTCCTACGCCCTATCCTATACCTAACGGTTTGCACAACTATCACCATCCCAGGTGTTATAGTATATAACTTCTAAGTATGTTAATAGTTTATTATCATATGGATATTTTTACAATAGATTACCATATTTTTGGACTAGCTATTGTTGCATTATATAGCTTGAGCGATGAGATCCCCCATTTTTTCGGTGCCTATTTCCTTCATACCTGGCTGCATGATATCTCCAGTTCTGTACCCTTGCTCTAAAACCTTAGATACCGCATTCTCTATATCCCTTGCGGCTTCTTCCATATCCCCACTGTACCTTAGCATCATGGCAACGCTCATGATAGTAGCTATGGGGTTGGCCTTATCCTGCCCAGCTATATCGGGGGCTGAGCCATGAATGGGCTCGTATAGACCTGGGTTTTGTGTTCCCAAGCTGGCAGAGGGCAGCATGCCAAGGGAACCGGTAAGCATGGATGCCTCGTCGCTTAAGATATCCCCAAACATATTCTCTGTAACTATTACATCGAATTGCTTTGGATTTCGAATAAGCTGCATGGCGGCGTTATCCACATACATATGGTTTAATGTAACTTCCGGGTATTCTAGGGCTACCCTTGAAACTACTTCCCGCCATAGTCTGGAGCTTTCAAGTACATTAGCTTTATCCACCGATGTAAGCCTTTTATTGCGTTTCATCGCCAGGTCAAAGGCCACTCTGACAATCCTTTCAATCTCAAAAACGCTGTATTCCATGGTATCCCATGCCCTCAAGGAATCCCCTTGTCCTTCCCTTTTCTTTTCTCCAAAGTAAAGGCCACCGGTAAGCTCACGGACCACCATTATGTCCAGTCCATCTCCCAACACCTCTTCTTTGAGGGTAGATGCATCCTTTAGTTGGGGAAACAATATGGCAGGGCGAAGGTTTGCAAACACCCCTAAAGCCTTTCGAATGCCCAATAGCCCCGCTTCTGGGCGCAGATGACCGGGTAGATTATCCCACTTTTCTCCTCCGACTGCACCTAGGAGTACAGCATCGCTTTCCTTGCAAACCTTCACAGTCTCCTCAGGCAGGGGTACCCCGGTCTTATCTATGGCTACCCCGCCCATCAATACCTCATGGAAGGAGAACTGTACATTATACTTATGGGAAATAGCTGTCAGCACCTTCATTGCTTGCTTCATTATCTCGGGACCAATTCCGTCTCCCGGGATTAGAGCTATCCTCATAGCTATTCCCCCTTTTCCTTTACATAGTTTATAAGTCCGCCTGCCTTCATGATGTCCTGCATGAATCCAGGAAAGGGAGTCCCTCTATAGGTCTTGTTCTTTGTTATGTTGGTTATTTGGCCACTATAGACATCTATGGATACCTCATCTCCATCCTCTATATCCTTTGCTGCTTCTGGGCTTTCCATGATGGGCAGGCCAATATTTATGGCATTGCGATAGAATATCCTAGCAAAGGTCTCAGCTATTACACAGGCAATACCTGAAGCCTTTATTACAGCTGGTGCATGCTCTCTGGAGGAGCCGCTGCCAAAATTCTTACCCGCTACCATAATGTCCCCTGGCTTAACCCGGTTTACAAAGTCCTTATCCAAATCCTCCATGCAATGCTTAGCCAATTCTTCTATATCGCTGGTATTTAGATACCTGGCAGGGATTATTACGTCTGTATCCACATTGTCCCCGTATTTTATAACAGTTCCTCTCATGACTTCATTACCTCCTCAGGGGATGAAATTCTTCCGGTTATAGCTGAAGCTGCTGCTACTGCTGGGCTGGCCAGATAGACTTCGCTTTCGGGGTGACCCATCCTGCCCACAAAGTTCCTGTTGGTGGTAGCCACCGCCCGTTCTCCTGCTGCCAAAATTCCCATATGACCTCCCAGACATGGCCCACAGGTAGGTGTACTTACAGCTGCCCCGGCCTGGACAAATATCTCTAGCAGTCCCTCTCTCATAGCCTGTAGATAGATTTTTTGAGTAGCAGGGAAGATGATGGTCTTTATTCCCTTCTTAACTTTTTGGCCTTTGAGGATTTTAGCAGCCACCCTCAGATCCTCTAGCCTGCCATTGGTACAGGATCCAATGACCACCTGATGGATGGGCACATCTCCTACCTCATCTATGGTGCGGGTATTGTCGGGTAGATGGGGAAATGCTACCGTCGGTTTTAGATTAGACAGGTCTATCTCTATTACCTGGCTATACTGGGCATCCTCATCTGCTTTGTATATGGTATATTCTCTGGTGGAATGTTCCTTCATATAGGCTATTGTCTTATCATCCACCTCAAAAATTCCGTTCTTCGCACCTGCCTCAATGGCCATGTTGGCAATGGTAAATCTATCGTCCATGGACAGGGAGGCCACTCCTGGTCCTGTGTATTCCATGGACTTATAGAGAGCGCCGTCCACACCAATCATACCGATAATGTGGAGGATGACGTCCTTACCGCTAACCCACTTGGGCAGACTGCCTGTAAGAACGATCTTTATGGCCTCTGGTACCTTAAACCAGGCCTTACCACTGGCCATGCCTGCTGCCATATCGGTACTGCCTACCCCTGTGGAGAAAGCCCCCAAGGCCCCATAGGTACAGGTATGGGAGTCAGCGCCAATGACCACATCGCCGCTGACCACCAAACCCTTTTCCGGGATAAGGGCATGCTCTATGCCCATCTCCCCTATTTCAAAATAGTTTTCTATTTCCTTATCCATAGCAAATTCCCGCATTAATTTGCACTGCTCTGCTGTTTTTATATCTTTGTTTGGGGTAAAATGATCTGGCACTAGAGCAACCTTGCTCTTGTCAAATACCCCATCTACCCCAATCCTTTCAAATTCCTTGATAGCCACAGGGCTTGTTATATCGTTTCCCAGCACAAGATCCAGGTCCGCCATAATGAGCTGACCTGCCACCACCTTGTCAAGACCTGCATGTGCTGCCAATATTTTTTGCGTCATGGTCATTCCCACGATTCTCACTCCTTTATTTTTTGGAAGTTGGAAGTAAGTTGTAAAATTTAAATGGACTTATAAAGCATCAGATTACATAATTTATATCTTCGCTGCTGGCATTTCCGTTTAGATACAGAAAATATTCGATAGAGTCCACCAATGCGTCCCAGCTGGCCTCTATGATGTTAGTGGAAAGCCCTACGGTTCCCCATACCCTTTGCCCATCGGTGGATTCTATGTGCACCCTTACCTTTGCGGCTGTAGCCTTGGTGGTATCCAGCACCCGCACCTTGTAGTCTGTAAGGCGCATCCTCTTAAGCTGAGGATAGAATATTTCAAGAGCTTTACGCAAAGCTCTATCCAGAGCATTTACCGGTCCATCGCCCTCAGCTGCTATAACCTCTTCACTATCTCCAACCCTTACCTTTACAATGGCTGAAGCGCTGTAGTCGTTTTGCCAATGTTCCTCACACAGTACCCTAAAATCCTTTACCTCAAAGAAGGTTTTGGCTTTGCCCAAAGCTCGCCTTACCATTAGTTCAAAGGAACTCTCGGCTCCTTCAAACTGGTAGCCCTCATATTCCAACTGCTTGAGCTTATCTATGATAAGCTTGGTTTCTTCGGATTCTTTCTCAACCCAGGGCACCACCTTTTGAATCTTTTTTAGGATGGTGCTTCGCCCCGAAACCTCGGACATCAGTATTCTGCGCTGATTGCCCACCAGTTCTGGTTCAATATGCTCAAAGGAATTCCTGTTCTTTTGCACTCCGTCTATGTGCATGCCTCCCTTGTGGGCAAATGCAGAATTGCCCACATAAGGCTGCCGTTCATTATGAGGTAGGTTAGCAAGCTCGCTTATATAGCGGCTGGCTGAACTGAGTTCCTGTAATCCCTCTTCTTTTATACACAGCTTTCCCCTCTTTATCTGAAGGTTGGGGATGATGACCGATAGATTGGCATTGCCACATCGCTCCCCATAACCGTTAAAAGTACCCTGTACTTGGACTACTCCCTGTTCCACTGCCATGATGGAGTTGGCCTCTGCCATACCTCCATCATTGTGACAATGGATACCTATGGGTACTGTGAACTCATCCAGTACATGCTTAGTAATATCTGTTATTTCAAAGGGAAAGCATCCTCCGTTGGTATCGCACAATACCAGCCAATCAGCCCCGGCCTGTGCTGCTGTCTCAAGGGTTTTCATAGCATACTCACTATTGCCCTTATACCCATCATAGAAATGCTCTGCATCAAAGACTACTTCCTTACCCTGTTTCTTTAGAAAAGATATGGTGTCATATATCATATTAAGATTTTCATCTAATGATGTCCTAATAATGTCGGTAACGTGAAAATCCCAGCTCTTTCCGAAAATAGCCACCACTGGTGTTTCGGCTGTCAGCAGCGCCTTAACATTGACATCATCAGCAGTTTTTATTCCCGGCCTTCTAGTGCTGCCAAAAGCCACTAGTTTGGCATGTTTTAAAGGCCTTTTCTTTATTTTGTTGAAAAACTCCAAATCCTTTGGGTTTGAGCCGGGGTTCCCCGCCTCGATATAGTCTACCCCCAGGGCATCCAATCTCCTGGCTATTCTGATCTTGTCGTTGACGGTAAAGGAGATGCCCTCTGCTTGAGCCCCGTCCCTTAGAGTAGTATCATAGATGAATATCTTGTCTTTACTATTTAAATTCCCAATATTATTCACTCCATTTCACTTTCATAAAGCATTTTATTGATGGCATTAACATATCCTTTGGCACTAGCCTCGACAATGTCGGTACTAATACCTCTTCCAACAAACACATCGCCATTTCTTCCTATCTTCACAGTTACCTCTCCAAGAGCGTCCTTGCCGCTGGTCACCGCTCTCAGATAGAAATCCTTTAGGTTGACTTCTATGCCTGCAGCCCGGTCTATGGCTTTAAAGGTGGCATCTATAGGTCCATCTCCGCAAGCTGCCTCTTGAATAAGCTGGTCATCCTTTCTTAGCCTGACGGTGGCAGTGGAGATGGTGGAGTTGCCGCTGGATATGTGGAAATAGTCCAGATCATAGACTACAGGTACTTGAATTACCTTCTCGTTTATAAGAGCTTCAATATCTCGATCTAAAACATGTTTTTTCTTGTCAGCCAAATCCTTGAATTTGGCAAAGGCTTCATTGATCTTTTCTGCATCCAGGTCATTGTAACCCAACTCTTTAAGCTTCTCCTCAAAGGCGTGGCGTCCTGAATGTTTGCCCAGTACCATCTCACTTTTTCTAACTCCCACGGATTCAGGGGTCATAATCTCATAGGTCTCCCTATTGCTAAGGACCCCATGCTGGTGGATGCCCGACTCATGGGCAAAAGCATTGGCTCCAATGATAGCCTTGTTGGGCTGTATATGGATGCCTGTAAGATGGCTGACTAAACGACTGGTTCTGTATATCTCCTTGGTAACTACCCCTGTGTCAACCCCATAGAAATCTCTACGAGTCTTTAAAGCCATTACTATTTCTTCTAGGGCTGCATTCCCTGCCCTCTCCCCCAAGCCGTTTATGGTGCATTCCACTTGAGTTGCACCATTTTGAACAGCAGCTAGGGAATTAGGAACTGCCATACCCAAGTCGTTATGACAATGGACACTCAAAACAACATCTTCTATTCCTTGAACGTTATCTACGATGGATCTTATCAGGCCCCCAAACTCCTGAGGGGTTGAGTATCCCACCGTATCCGGGATGTTTATTACCGTTGCTCCCGCTTTTATAGCTGTCTCTATTACCTGAAATAAAAACTCAGGCCTGGTCCTTGACCCATCTTCGGTGGAAAACTCTACATCATTGCACAGGGATTTAGCGTAGGATACCGCCTCCTTTACCCTTACTAACACCTCTTCCGGAGTCATCTTCAGCTTGTATTCCATATGGATATCGGAAGTGGCTATAAAGGTATGGATCCTAGGGCGGGCAGCATACTTTAAGGCCTGCCACGCCCTGTCGATATCCCCTTTTACCGCCCGGGCCAATCCGACTATTATAGGCTTTCTGATACTTTGTGCTATAGCTTTTACAGCTTCAAAATCACCTTTAGAAGCAACGGGAAACCCCGCTTCTATGGCGTCAACCCCCAACCTCTCCAGTTGGGCTGCAATTTCTACTTTCTCCTGGACGTTTAGGCTAATGCCTGGAGATTGTTCTCCGTCCCTTAGGGTGGTATCGAATATAAAAACTCGCTTGGACATAATTCCTCCTCAAATAAATTATTTGTCCTCAATCCATGGCATCATCTTTCTTAGTTCTCTTCCTACCTTTTCAATTTGGTGCTCCTGTTCCTTTTTCCTGGTGGCTTTTAGGGATACCTGATTTGCCTGGTTTTCCAGTATCCAGTTCTTTGCAAAGGTACCATCTTGAATTTCATCCAATACCTTTTTCATTTCCTTTCGGGTTTCGTCAGTTATAATCCGCTTCCCTACTGTATAGTCACCATATTCTGCAGTATTGCTGATGGAATATCTCATAAAGGACATTCCGCCTTGGTTCATCAAGTCAACGATCAGTTTCATCTCATGGAGGCATTCAAAGTATGCGCTTTCAGGTTGGTATCCAGCCTCTACCAATGTCTCAAATCCCGCTTTGATAAGCTCTGTAATACCACCGCATAGCACTGTCTGCTCACCGAACAAGTCGGTTTCGGTTTCCTCCTTGAAGGTGGTTTCAAGAACTCCAGCCCTGGTTCCACCGATGGCCTTTGCATAGGCAAGGGCTATATCCTTGGCCTTTCCCGTATAATCCTGATATACAGCTACAAGACAGGGAACGCCTTTGCCCTCTTGATACTGACTGCGAACGGTGTGCCCTGGTCCCTTAGGGGCAATCATAAATACATCCACATCCCTGGGAGGGATTATCTGACCATAATGGATGTTGAATCCATGGGCAAATATAAGACCATTACCCTCTTTAAGATTGGGCCCAATGCTTTCTTTGTATATGGCTGCTTGAGTCTCATCGGGAGTGAGTATCATGACATAGTCAGCTTCCTTGGCTGCCTCCGAAACCTCCACTACCCTAAGCCCCTCTTTTTCTGCCTTTTCCCAAGATGTGCTTCTCTTGTATAGTCCCACCCTAACGTCAATGCCACTTTCCTTTAGGTTGAGGGCGTGGGCATGACCTTGGCTCCCATAGCCTATTACAGCTACCTTCTTGCCCTTTAACAGTTCTAAATTTGCATCTTGATCATAATACATTGTTGCCATTTCCATATCCTCCTCTATTTGAATTATCATACTTTATCATCTTTGCGCCTCTGTTTATTCCTATAGCTCCAGTGCGCACCATTTCCTCTATACCATAGTCCTTTAACATATCCTCAAGTGCGGTGATCTTTTCACTGTCACCGGTTATCTCAATTGTCAGATGGTTCTTTGCAATATCCACTACCTGAGCTCTAAAGACATTGATAATCTCTATAATCTCATGCCGTGATTCAGGGGTAGCCTTTACCTTTATTAGGGCCAGCTCCCTGATCAATGAATCATGACCAATGTTGGCTACCTTTATAACATCTATCAGCTTATTAAGCTGCTTGGTAACCTGCTCTACGATATACTGATCCCCTTCCACTACAATGGTTATCCTGGAGATACTGGGATCCTCGGTCATCCCTACCGCCAAGCTGTAGATATTGAAGCCTCTCCTGCTAAAGAGGCCGGAAACCTTGGACAGTACCCCCGGATGGTTTTCAACCAATATGGCTAATATGTGCTTCATCATCTTCGCCTCCCAATACAGGAATTACGTTGGCCTTTGGATCAATGATAAACTCTCCTATAATAGGCCCTTTCCAATCCAACAACTCTCTAATTCCTGAAATAATATTGTCCTGTCTATCTACTCTAAAGGCCTTTATTCCATAGGCATGTGCCAGCTTAACAAAGTCCGGATTGCCTACCATACGGGTTTGAAAATATCTAGAATTGTGGAGCTGCTGCTGTAGTTCTCTGACCATGCCCAGATAGCCGTTGTTGAATATCATTATCTTGAGATTCACATCTTCCTGGACCAGGGTAGCCAGTTCCCCCAGACTCATTTGAAGTCCGCCGTCTCCTACTATTAGGATTACCTCTTTGTCCCTACAGCCAAGCTTCGCTCCTATTGCTGCCGGTAGTCCGTACCCCATGGTACCCAGTCCTCCGGAGGATAAGAAACCTCTGGGTTTCCTAGTCCTGTAATATCTTGCAGCCCACATTTGATGCTGGCCTACATCGGTAACCAATATGGTATCTTCAGGCACCATATCGGACAGCATTTTGATAATTTCCATTGGATTAAGGCCTTGGGTGCAATTACCTACACCTTCATCATTGGTCTTCCATTTTTCTACCGTTGACAGCCATCCCGTGTCATTCCTCGCGATATCCTTTTTCAATAGCTCTGATAGGGTGGTCTTTATATCCCCTACAATGGGAATGTCAACTCCGATATTCTTTCCTATCTCAGCGGGATCGATATCAATGTGAACCACCTTGGCCCTTTGAGCAAACTCACCTGGCGCTCCTGTAGCCCGATCCCCCATCCTGGCTCCCAGCAAAATCAAGAGATCGGCTTGAGCTACCGCTCTATTGGCTGCATAGACCCCATGCTGGCCTAATAATCCCAGGTATAGGTCATGGTCCCCGGGAAAAGCTCCAATTCCCATCAGGGTCGATGCCACCGGCGCCTTTATCCTCTCGGCCAACTCTAAGATCTGAGCTGCTGCGTTGCCGGACACTGCACCGCCTCCTACACATATTACCGGTCGGCTGCACTCCTCTATGGCCTTAGCCATCCTCTTTATCTGTCCTGGATGTCCTATATAGGTTGGTTTATAGCCTCTTAGGTTGATTTCCTTGGGATAGGCAAAATCCAGAGTATCCATGGCTATGTCCTTTGGTATGTCTATCAAAACCGGGCCAGGACGACCAGTGGATGCAATGTAAAAGGCTTCTTTAAATACTCCGGGTAAATCATTTACATCCTTTACAAGGTAACTGTATTTCGTAAAGGGCTCTGTTGCCCCAGTGATATCCGCTTCTTGAAACACATCCCTGCCCACCATGGATAAAGGTACCTGACCAGTGATGGCTATCAAAGGGATGGAGTCCATATAAGCGGTAGCAATTCCCGTTATCATATTGGTAGCTCCGGGACCGGAGGTGGATATGCACACCCCCACCTTACCAGTTACACGGGAATACCCGTTGGCAGCATGAGCAGCAGCCTGTTCGTTTCGAACTAGTACATGGTGAATACTTGAATTGTAAATTGCATCATAGATATGGGTCACTGCTCCCCCGGGATATCCAAATATTAGGTCTACTCCTTCCAGCTCCAAAGCTTTAGCAACTGCTTCCGCCCCTGTTATCCTCATATCCTGCACCCCCTTATCATGCTACAGTGCTACTATGATAAAGCCTCGTTATACAATAATCCCGCTGACTACAACTCCATAATTTTAAGGTATCAGGCATGCCTATAGGATCTGTGATGATGCGGAATTGGCTAAAAAATGTATAACAAGCTTTTTGACAAAAGATTTTTGTATAAAAAAAGCCCTTCACCCCTACTTTGCAGGGGCGAAAGGCTACTTTCGCGTTACCACCCAGCTTTATCTGTACCTCACGGCACAGGCCTCCACAGGTTCAATCAAACCCTGGCCTGTAACGTGACCTCACGTCAAGCTCTACTAGAGGATTTCCTCTTTCAAGCTTGCTTCTCGGGAGTGAGCATACAATCCAACCGCCCACCGATTCGCACTAACCACCGGCTCACTGAAGATAGCTGCGAAGGATCTTCTTTCTCCGTCATCAAATTTATAGTCGCTTAATAAGATTCTATTAACTTGAATGATTGTTTGGTTCTGCTATCAGTTTTTATATCTGTAGATATAGTAATGCCCGACAACAGACCCCTTCATCAGAAGAAACCTGCCGCCGGGTCTTTTATACCCACGGTGTAATGCCGATCTTCGGCATTTTGTATCGCTCGGTCGCAGTCCCGTAAAATACGGCGGAACCCTAGATACACTTCCTTCTGGTTCATGCTTTTTAAAGATTTGCATTATATATTAGCATCCATAAAATGATTTGTCAATACTTTTTTTATTTTTTTTGAAATTTTATATAATGTGTTTATGAATCCACCCTATTTGCAGATAATCCCTTAGCTTAAGGGACTTAATGAAGGGCATTATTCCTGTATATTTTGTTCCGATCCCTTTTGCTCAATGATCTTCTTTACCCTCTTTTCAAAGGTTTCCCTGTCCAACATAACGATCCTTCCACATCCAAAGCACTTCATCTTCATGTCGGCTCCTACCCTGGTTACCTCCCACCTGTTATTTCCACAAGGATGTTGTTTTTTGGTCTCGATAATATCTCCTACAAAAAATTGTCTTACCATCTCACATACCTCCTTGGTTTTGCTTATTATCTAATACCACCACTTTTGGATATGAAAACTGTATATTATTTTTGTCAAATGCCTCTTTGATTACCTTTCGAAGTTCTCGCTCTATTCCCCAGTGTTGCATTGGCAAAGTCCTAGCTACCAGCCTCAAGGTTAACCCTACATTATCCATGGAGGTGATGCCAAACACCCTTGGTTCTTCCACAATACTCTGGTTTTCTGCTGCATATTGTCTGCTAACCTTTTCCACGATTTCAATAGCCTTATCCACATCATTTTCATAAGCAATGTTCACATCTACAATGGCAGCAGAATTTTCCCTGGAGTAATTTGTAACAGTAGTTATTTCACCGTTGGGGATGATGTTCACATCCCCTTTAAAGCCTCTTATCCTGGTAATGCGCAATCCGATTTCCTCTACGGTACCACTAATATCACCAATTTTGACAAAATCCCCGACACCGTATTGATCCTCAAATATGATAAAGAATCCAGTGATAACATCCTTTACCAGGCTTTGAGCGCCAAAGCCGATGGCCAGTCCCCCAATGCCTGCAGTAGCTAAAATAGAAGTGGTATTAATGCCCAACTCACCTAAAATCATCAAGATACCAACAAAGTAGACTACATATCTCAGTATGCTTTGGGTTAATGCCTTTAAGGTTTTGCCCCTTGTATTGCTTATATGAAATCTGGCATGGTCTTGACCTTCAAAAAACCTTTTTATTAGGAAGCTTCCCAGTCGAATTAATATGTTGGCCCCTAGCCAAATCAAAACTATTTTTAGGGCCTTTGACCCTATGGCAATATAATTAACCATCTCCAACTGATTCAGCCAGGCTGCAATACTTTCAAACATGGCTACTGTAACACCCCTTTTCTCATATCTTCATCTTTTTAGCCCCAGCAGCCGCTCTAACCAACCCTTCAAACAAGTTTAGCATTCTTCCATCCCGCTCCCACATTTTTTCAGGATGCCATTGTACTCCTAGGGCGAATGTATGAAAATTGGATTCTATTCCTTCTATAACTCCATCGCCGCACTTGGCTGTTATGCTAAAACAGGAAGCAGGTTCTTTTATGGCCTGATGATGAAAGCTGTTGGTCCGGATTTTGTCTACCTCCATAATTACTGCCAGCTTTGATCCCTTCACTATCTCTACTTGGTGGCTGCCATACCAATCCGGTGCCGATTGGCTATGCTTTTGAAGCTGACCTTTGTCCCACTGGCTAGCCAAATCCTGATATATGGTTCCTCCCATTGCTATATTCATAAGCTGTACACCCCGACAAATACCTAGAACGGGAATGTTTCTTTCCATAGCCTGTCTGCATAAGGGGATCTCCAGTTCATCCCTAAAAGGATTTATTGCTCCTAGCTTTGGATGAGCGTTTTCTCTAAAATAAGCTGGCTCAACATCTTGGCCGCCGCTAAAGAGTATTCCATCCACAAAGGTTAATATATCCGCCACATTTTCCTCACTAATGTTGGCTATCAAAAAAGGCAATCCCCCTGCTCGCAGTATAGCTTCATAATATCCCCTATGAAGCTGGGTGGTTTGCTTTTCTATATCATAGTCACAGGTTATTCCGATAATGGGTCTTGACATTGGCATCCTCTTCTTTCCATTATTATATATAATTTTTCTGCCATATTCTGTTTTATACTATGTATTAAGGTTATTACCCATTTTCATGAAATAGTCCTTTTAATGGAACTGTTCAAAAGGGAAACCCATCTATCGGTTTCCCCACTGCTTAAAATTTACTGATATATCTCTTTAGTTCCCAGGGCGTAACCTGTACCTTATACTCATCCCATTCGATTCTCTTGGCTTCTACATATCGACTGTAGATGTGCTGGCCAAGGGCATCTTTTATAACTTCATCCTTGGTCAATGCCCGAATGGCATTGGCCAGGTTGCTGGGAAGACGGGGAATGTGCCCTTTGATCCTTTCCTGCTCTGTCATATCATATATGTTGCAGTTGACAGGGTCCGGTGGAAGAATCCTTCCCTTGATGCCCTCCAGCCCAGCTTTTAACGTTACAGCCAAAGCCAGATAAGGGTTACAGGAAGGGTCTGGACTTCTCAACTCTACCCTGGTGCCTATCCCCCTATTGGCGGGAATTCGTATTAGAGGACTTCTGTTTTGTCCCGACCAGGCTATGTATACCGGTGCTTCGTATCCGGAAACCAGTCTCTTATAGGAATTTACCAACGGATTGGTTATTGCTGTTATGGCAGGTGCATGCTTCATCAGTCCGCCTATATAGTACATAGCAACATCGCTAAGCTCCATCTCACCGTTGGGATCATAAAAGGCATTTTCCCCATGGCTGAATAGTGACTGATTTAGATGCATCCCAGATCCAGCTATGCCAAATACAGGTTTTGGCATAAAGGTTGCATGAAGTCCGTGTCGCTGGGCTACTATCCTAACCACCATCTTAAAGGTCATCACATTATCTGCAGTGGTTAAAGCATCATCGTATTTAAAGTCTATTTCATGCTGTCCCGGAGCCAATTCATGATGAGAGGCCTCGATTTCAAAGCCCATCTGCTCCAAAGTCAGACACATCTCCTGGCGAGCGCTCTCCCCCAAATCTACGGGACCTAAATCAAAATATCCCGCATTGTCATGGGTGTTAGTGGTAGGTTTTCCTTCTTCATCGATATGGAATAGGAAGAACTCGGCCTCCGGTCCGACACACATCTCATAGCCCATGTCTTCAGCTTCCTTCAGCACCCTTTTTAGAGTGTTTCGGGGACAACCTTCAAAGGGTGTACCATCTGCGTTGTAAACATCGCAAATAAGGCGGGCTACCTTTCCTTCCTTGCCGGTCCACGGAAATATTACAAAGGAATTGGGATCCGGGTATAAATACATATCCGATTCTTCGATTCTGACAAAGCCTTCTATAGAGGATCCGTCAAACATCATCTGATTATCCAGCGCTTTATTGAGTTGCTGAACCGTTATTGCTACATTCTTCATGGTACCAAAGATATCGGTAAATTGGAGTCGAATGAATTTCACATTTTCCTGCTCGCATATCTTCTTTATATCTTCCCTGGTGTACTTGGACATCAAACAATCCTCCTTTGCGATAGAAGACTATTCTAATTTATCGCATCTATTGTATAAACATACAGATTTTTAGCTATTATACCATATATTAAGGAAATACGCTCATATTTTTGATATAAAACGCGATAGGCGGTTTATGGTCTCCTATCGCGAATTATGGATACCTATACACTGATTATTAGCAATCTGTTATATAAACCCAATCCTGTTTTACAGCTTTAACTTGCCTTCATTGATTTCCCTGATAATCTTAGGATCTATCTTGGGCTTACGATCATAGGTTAATAGGCCATTGATCTCCTGCTCTACATCCGTCAATTGCGTATAGCAGAATCCCTGTATTAGTTCTGATTCTAACATAGCCGATACAACATCATAGTACCGCTTGGCATAGTCTTCGTCGGAATCAGCACTGGAATAGCCCCAACCATCCCAATTACCCTTCTTATAGGATATGCCGCCGAATTCAGTCATCAGTATTGGCTGACCAGTATAACTCCAACCCTGGGCAAACATACGCCTTCCTGCAGGTGAGCAGTCAAGGATACTCTCTAAGCTCCTATATCTCTTAAGCATGGCCTCCTTATCTGGGCAATAATCATGTATGGTAAGTAGATCGGTGCAGGTATGCTCCCAGCCATCGTTGGATATGACAGGCCTGCTCTGATCCAATGATTTGGTGAGATATACCAAAGCAGCACTAAAGCTCTGCTCATCTTTTTTGCTCAGTATGTTTGGTACTCCCCAGGATTCATTGATGGGAGTCCAAGCCACTATTGACGGATGATTATAATCCCTAAAGATCTCCTCCATCCATTCACCGGTCAGACGCTTTACTGCACGGCGGGAATATACGTAGTTAGCAGCTATTTCACCCCAGACCAGAAATCCTAACTTATCTGCCCAATACAGATACCTTGGATCTTCTATCTTCTGATGTTTCCTAGCTCCGTTAAAGCCCATCTCCTTGGCTAGACGGATATCGGTTATGAAGGCTTCATCTGTTGGTGCTGTCAATAAGGAATCCTCCCAATATCCCTGGTCTAAAACTAGCTTTTGGTAGTAAGGCCTATTGTTTAACATAAACTTTCCATCCACTATGGATACTTTGCGCATTCCAAAGTAGGAACTAACCTCATCTAGTATCCTATCTCCCTCATGGATATAGAATTTTATGTCAAATAACCTTGGGTTTTCAGGGCTCCATTGCAGCTCTTCTTGAAAGCTCCATTTAACCAAGGCTTGCTGGTCAATTACTGCTCTAAAAGCACCTCTGCCCCTCAGGTCTGAGATGGTGTATTGAGCTAGCTCTACGCCCTCAAAGCTTATTAATGCCCTTAGGTTCTTACCTTCCATATCTCCATCTATCTCATACTCTATATCAACAGCTTTAGCGTCTAGATCCGGGGTCATCCATACCCTATGTAGATAGGTATCGGCCACAGCCTCGATCCAAACAGTTTGCCAAATTCCTGTAGTCCTGGTATAGAAAATCCCTTGGGATCTTTCTCTCCAATATTGTTTTCCTCGTGGCATCTCCAAATCCAATGTATCGTCCTTTGCCCTAACTACAATTGTATTATCCTTATCCTTGATAACATGGGTTATTTCCACTTCAAATCCTACATGACCGCCTATATGGCTCATAACATGGTGTCCGTTAACCCATATATCCGATTCATAGTCAACTGCACCAAAATGAAGTATTATTCTTTTACCCTTCATATGCTCTGGTAGGTCAAAACTTCTTCGATACCAAACCACATCATGAAAATCCTGTATATTGATGCCCGATAGTTTGGTCTGGTATGCATAGGGAACTATTATCTTCATATCAAAGGTATCCTTCTCGAAAGAAAAATCCCACTCCCCATTTAGATTAAACCAGCTTTCTTCTCTCACAAATTGTGGTCTGGGATATTCTGGTCTAGGTACATTACTCATTTTAATCACTCCTGAATGTCTTAATTTAGGGGTATTCTTTCATCCCCGAAGATGTTTATTTGGTTCGCTTCCCTCGGCAAAATACCATTAAAGGCCTAATGTCTTGGTCAATTACTACCAGATCAGCCCTCTTGCCCGGCTCTATAGATCCTATCTTATGATCTAGTCCCAATACTTTTGCCGGATTGATGGTAGCCATAGTCACTGCTTCTTCGAGGGAAACGTCGGCAAACTTTATTACATTCCTTACAGCGTCCATGAGATTTATTATGCTGCCTGACAGTGTACCGTTTTCCTGCTTGGCCACTCCATCTTCTATATAGATTTTGAATCCGCCAAAATCGTATTCTCCTCCACTAAGTCCGGCTGCATGCATAGAATCGGTAACCAAAACTACACCTTGAAAGCCTTTCGCACTGATGGCGGTCTTGACAACTACAGGATGAATGTGATGCCCGTCGGCTATAACTTCAACATATCCATTGGCGGTAAGCGCTGCTCCTACCACTCCAGGTTCCCGATGATGAAGTCCCCTCATGGCATTAAAGAGATGTGTAAATATAGTCGCACCGGCCTTTATTCCCTTCAGCGTCATTTCATAATCTCCGTCGGTATGGCCTATTCCCACAGTACCACCGTTCTTTACCACATATTCAATAAACTCCAGTCCTCCCTCTATCTCAGGTGCAACTGTTATATGAATTCTAAGGTCACCCATTATCTCTCTATACTCATCAAAATCGGATTTTTTTGGTGTAGTAATCCAGTTGGCATCGTGGGTTCCCTTCCTCTTCTCGTTGATAAAAGGACCTTCAATGTGAACACCTTCAATAGATGCGCCACAGCATTCCATGTCCGCTGCCATGCGTATATTTTTAAGTGCTGCTCTTATATCGTCCCTGCTTGTGGTTATAGTGGTGGGTAAAAAGGAGGTTATCCCATTATCGGAATAATACCTGCTCAGTTCACATATCTGCTCAGGGGCAGCGATACTTGCATCGTGGCCTATCGCTCCATGGGTATGTATATCTATAAGGCCAGGGATAACTTTCTTGCCTTCTAGATCTATTACCTGATGACCTTCTACTTCTTCCTCACCGTGATTTTGAAAAGCTTGTCCTGCTTTGATGTGTTTAATGGTGTCATCTTCAATATAAATATCACCCTGCAAAAACCCTCCTCGGGGTGATAGGAACTTGCCATTTTTCAATATGATCATTTACATTCGCCTCCAATTATTTATGGATATTCTTTGCCCTCCGCTAACCAATTATTGGAAGGGTGAACGATATAGTTGTTCCTTCTCCAAAAACGCTTTCAGCCCAAATCCTGCCCCCGTGCTGCTCTATAATATTCTTACATATAGCAAGCCCTAAGCCGGATCCTCCGTAATCCCTTGACCGGGATCTCTCCCCTCTGTAAAAGAGATCAAATATGTGGTCGAGATCTTTTTCCTTGATGCCTATACCATTATCTTTAACTGAAATCAGCAGCTCTTGATCTTGCCTGTTGGCTGATATCTCAATAACTCCCTGGGTTCCCACGTATCGAGAGGCATTTTGTACTAAATTGTCCATTACCTGAGCGATTCTCTTTCTATCGGCCCTTATTCTAGCTGATGGAAAGGGCTTGTTTAACGAAAACTCTATGTGGCTATCCTGCCAATCCAGGGACATATAGTGCAGTATGTCCTCTAGCATGGCTTTGCTGTCAACCATTTCAAAATTCATCTTTAGATTGCCCAAATCCATTTGGGAAAACTGGAAAAGATCATCTATAAGAGTATTGAGCCTATCTGTCTTATCCTGTATAACCTTCAAATAACGTTGAAATTGAGCCTCATCCCTGGCCATTCCATCTTGCAGCGCTTCAACATAACCCTTTATAGATGAAATGGGAGTGCGCAGATCGTGGGAAATAACGCTTATCATCTCTTTACGCTGTCTCTCAGATGCCAGCTGCCGTTCCAAGGATGTTTTTAGTTTATCCCTCATTATGTCAAAAGCCTGACAAAATCGGCCCAGCTCATTATTCCTCTTGTATTTTATTGTAAAATCCAATTCCCCACGAGCTATGCTTTCGGTTGCTTTGCTCAATTCATTTAAGGGATTTAAAACGCTTCTTGAAATAGCTCCAGAAAGCAGCGCTATAAACAGGATTAAAGTTATTAAGCCAAATATATAGCTTCCCTTAAAATGGTTTACAACCTTTCGTGCTATATCCGTTGGCATTATATTGATATCGTAATCGATTATAATTCTGCCAACTACCTCACCCATTCTTTCTATGTTTGTAGAATAGGAGTATTTAGTTAAGCTAAAGATGGCTGTATCCGGCGCTAGAGATCCTTCAGAGGAATCGCCTTGGGTATCCGATGAGTCATATAGAATATTCCCCATAGAATCCATTACCCTTACTCTTCCATCAAAGGCCTCGGCTATTGGCCTTATATCCCTATCAAAGGCCTTATAATCATCCTCTATAGTTTCAAAATTCTCCTCTACCTTGCCAATAATCCTCTGAAATTTCCCGTTTAAGCTGTTGAACTTGACTATTTCCGGATCTTTATTGAGCTTGTCAGCAACTATACTCATCATAAGAAAGGTATTTACTATGGGACCTATTATAACTAGCAAAAAAGCAATTACCAGCTTGGCTCGTATTCCTAGCTTCATACCTCTTCACCCACAAATTTATATCCTACGCCCCATATGGTTTGAATAAACTTAGGCTGGGAAGGATCTTCTTCCAACTTCTCACGAAGCTTTCTTATGTGGACGGCAACGGTATTTATATCCCCGTATTCCTGATAGCCCCAGGCATAGTCAAAGATCTCCTCCCTGGTCAAAACCGCGTTGGGATTCATGGCAAAGAACCTAAGCACTTCAAATTCCTTAGCTGATAACAAGATCTCCTGACCTCTAACCTTAACGCTGTGACTTCTCACATCTATGACTAAATCTTTAAATTCCAGTCGATTTTTTTGATCTACCATATCAGACATCCTGTAAATCCTTCTGAAATGAGCTTTAACTCTGGCTACCAGCTCTTTGGGACTAAAGGGCTTGGTTATATAATCATCGGCACCCAATCCCAATCCTTGAACTTTATCCCCTTCACTTTTTTTAGCGCTCAGCATCAAAATGGGGATATTAGACTCCTGTCGAATCCTTTGGCAAATTTCCATTCCATCTATTTTGGGAAGCATTATATCCAAAATGGCCATATCTGGCTTATGCATCTCCCAACATTCCATTGCTTCCTCGCCATCAAATGCTAATATTACTTGGTACCCTGCCATCTCCAGATAATCACGTACCAGCTCGCCTATCTCCTTTTCGTCATCCACAACCAATATCTTTTCCTTCATGACGCAGTCCGTTCCTCCTATTTGTCCAAAAAGTCCTTTGCCAAATTTTGTACCTTTCTGTCTTCTACATCATCCTGTCCATATCGGATACTATCATAAATTTGCGCCAAATCCTCTATTTGGGAGCCTCTATCCTGCTGCCAGGCCAGAATATCCTTGCTCGTTTCTCTAGGTGTTAGGTGTTTTTTATAGGTATATCCTGCCCTCATACACCTTAAGAGAAAGTTGCGGTATAAAAATCTTATACGCTGGCGATTGTTGGAAAGCTCTTCCCATTTTGGTTCCCTTTCAAAGAGCCTTTGTATCCAATTTTGAAACGAGTCTATATAATCTCTGCCTATTTCGGTAAAACCTTTGAGCTTTATCTTTTCATCGATAAAGCCTGTGTCTTCCCTTAAGGACATTCTCTCCCTTAGTATTCCTATTATATATCTATATAATTTCTTCAACAATTTATAAAAGGCCTTGAGAGCAAACCAAAGGAGCAATGCAACCGCAATCCAAGATAAGATTAGGCCTGCTATATTGAGTATATGCTTTAATAAGGACGGCTCTTGGATCTCTTCAGGTATGAGCTCCATGGGACCCTGGCTAGGCGGTGCTTCAATACCGTCGATGGGAGTTATAAATAAGCCCGCTAAAAACATAAAGGCCTCTAACATAAACATAAAGGCTTTTCTGACCAGCCAAGCTGTCCCGTCCTTTAATTTGTTAAAATATCCAATAACCATTACTACAACTAATGACAACAGTATCAAGATCCTATTGTTCCTTAGAACCGATGAAGATAGTACTGGCACAGTTTCTTCTCCAGGCAATGTTGCACTCTTTAATTGCTCGGTGTTAGACACGAACAGAACTATTATCAAATAGGCGAATCCTGCGGAAAAACGCTACTTTCACTTCATAAAAAAATACTATAGCTACTCATCCATCACCGG
>JAWLDD010000012.1:0-14932 GCA_041686815.1 Candidatus Atribacteria bacterium
GCGGTACCCATTCGTTGTTTTGTCACTATTATAATGAAGATCCCATCTACCCTTTCAAATCCATTGCTTTGAAAGACTTTTGCATTTCGGATATTGTTTTGCTTAATATTTCTGGAAGCCAATTCAACGGCACGCTGGTTTATATCTACCATAGTGATCTCTGAATTTGGATTAAGCTTACCTAGAGATATACCTATTGGTCCATAGCCACATCCCAAATCCAATATCCTACCTTCAAGAGGTGGAAGGCTTTTAATCAATATATCGGTTCCATAGTCCACCTTGTTCTTGGAGAATACACCTGCATCGGTAGTAAAAACAAGATCTATATCCCCTAGTCTATAGTCAATTTGAACTATGTTATGTTTAGCAGTTGGCCTTTCGCTATAATAATGATCCATCTTGTCCACCTCTTTCAACATTCTCATTATCTATTTCTATCTTCTCATTACCTATACCTATAGTATCACTGCTTGAGGTTTCCAATAGTCTCAATTCCTTTTGGCTCAGTTCCCGTACCTGACCGGGGGCCAGTTTCTCATCCAATATCAGGTTACCCATACCAATCCTCTTTAAATAGACTACCTTCTTACCTACAGCCTCAAACATTCGCTTGACTTGGTGGTATTTCCCTTCATATATCGTAACATATACCTCGGATCTAGGAGCAGATTCAATGATAGACAGTTTGGCAGGAAGGGTGGTAAAGTCCTCATCAAGCTTTATGCCTCTTTCAAAGATTGCTACATCCTCTATGGTCACCTTGCCTTCTATAACAGCATAATAGGTTTTAGGTACCAGCTTTCGCGGTGAGAGGAGATTGTGAGCCAACTTGCCATCGTTGGTTAGCAGCAGCAACCCCTCTGTATCCTTATCCAGTCTGCCTACGGGGAAAAGCTTAAGGTGGCTATACTTGTCCGGTAAAAGATCAACAACAGTTTCATGGAGACCATCTCTAGTAGCAGATATTGTCCCTGCTGGCTTATTTAGCATCAGATAATAAAACTCTTGATACACTATAGCCTCGCCATCCACCAGCACAGGCGATGCATACGGATCAATAATATAGCCTGCATCCTTTATTATGATATCATCCACCGAAACCCTGCCATCTTTTATTATAGCCTTTACTTCCTTCCGGGAGCCTATCCCGGAGTTTGAAAGAAAGCGATCCAATCGCATTTTTTTCATTTAAACCATCCCTTTCATAGGCATAAAACTCCATTTAATTTTAAAATAAACCTTTAATACTCCATTATATTCTTACTTACAACTGGTTACTGTATAATCGGTTAGATGAATATTATAATACAAGTTTACCGTCTTTAGAAGGATTATATAAAGGAGATAGAGAAAAGATATATCATGAACCCATGTCCAAACTAAAGATAAGGCGGCTGATGGATGAGCTTTAATTTTTCTGCTATTATTCTTATAATAAACATCGTCCTTGCCCTAGCGCTGGTATTTCTGGAACGACGCAACCCTACCGTTACCTGGGCTTGGATTCTTATTCTCATGTTTATCCCTGGATTGGGTTTTATTTTATATCTGTTTTTAGGCCAAAATTACAGAAGGAAAAAGCGGTTTACCGCCAAAGGTCAGGAGGACCTAATCAAAGCCATCAAACAAAAGGATCAGATGCTACACCAACATCATTTAAATTTCTTAGAACCTGAAATTCAGGACATAAAGGATCTAATCTTGCTCTTTTACAGAAATTCGGGATCGGTATTTTCCAGAGATAATAAGATTACCATTTTAAATAATGGCAAAGAAAAATTTCCCAAGCTTATAGAGGAATTAAGAAAAGCCCAGCATCATATACATATGGCCTACTACATCATAAGAGATGATGAGATAGGCAGAACTATCAGGGACATATTGGTGCAAAAGGCACGAGAAGGTGTAGAGGTCAGGCTACTCTATGATGGCATGGGCTGTCTTTTCACAGGCAGTAAATACTTCCGTCCCATTGTAGAAGCCGGAGGCGAGATTGCGTCCTTTCTATCTCCCTTTATCCCCTACATCAATATACGTGTCAACTACAGAAACCACCGAAAGATCACTGTAATAGACGGCAAAACAGCCTTCACCGGTGGCCTAAACCTGGGAGATGAATATCTGGGCAAATCTCCTAAATACGGGTTTTGGCGAGATATGCACCTGATGATTGAAGGCAGTGCCGTTGACCAGCTACAGCTGCGCTTTCTCATGGACTGGAACTTTGCATCTAAAAGCAAAATTCCGACTTCCAATGAGTATTTTCCTTTCAAAAATAATGCTGGCTTCTCGGGAGTACAGATAGTATCCAGTGGCCCTGATTCCCAATGGGCAGCCATACACCAGGGTTATTTTAAGATGATAACCCGAGCTGAGAAAAAAGTCTATATCCAGACTCCGTACTTTGTCCCCGACGATAGCTTGGCCGAAGCCCTTAAAGTGGCCTCTTTAGGCGGAGTGGATGTAAGAATTATGATACCCGCCATGCCAGATCATCCCTTTGTATACTGGGCTTCTACATCATATATTGGAGAACTATTGGAGTCAGGTGCCAAAGCCTATATCTATGATAACGGATTTCTGCACAGCAAGCTACTCATAACCGATGACTCAGTGGCCTCAGTGGGCAGTGCAAACCTAGACATACGCAGTTTTGCCATGAACTTTGAAGTCAATACCTTTATATATGACGCAGAAACGGTACAAAAACTGCAGAAAATTTTTATGGAAGATCTAAAGCTGTGCAAGGAGATTACATTGGATAGCTACAAAAACAGATCTCTAATGGTCAAGGTCAAGGAATCGGTATCCAGACTGCTCTCGCCTCTCCTATAGCTAACCATTCTTTCTATACTTTTTTGGAGACACCCCTTTTATGCGCTTGAACTGTTTAATAAAATAGCTGGAACTGGTAAAACCTACACTCATGGCGATTTGGGTTATGTTCATATCGCTGCCCATGAGGAGCTTTTCAGCTTCCCGTATTCGTATATGATTTAAATACTCTATAAAGGTTTTGCCCATAATTTTCTTGAATTGTCTCGAAAAATAGCTATAGCTCATATTGCAGATTTCAGCTGCCCGCTTGGATGTTATGTCTTCGCTGAAATTTTCGTCTACATAGTCAAACAACTTTTGAAACCTTTGTATATCGATCTCCTTAAGGACTGTTCCAGTCTCCAAAACAACTCCCTTTTGCTCCCAGTGCCTGATGACCCAAAGAAATATATTGCATATCCCGGTCTGAACAGCTAGTTCAAACCCATATTTTTTCCCATGAAATTCATCATAAACCTCTTTCATCAGGGTTGGCACTTCAGTACAATCCAGTTCTTGAGATCTAAACACCTTCTGATAGGATATATTGCCCAAGGTCAAAGGCAGAATATACTTCATTTCAAATACGGATTTTGACATGTACAAGATCTCCGGATCATATTTTAGGACGATATATCTAGTGTCCTCCCCTTTCCGGGCTGTTATGGAATGAACTTCACAAGCGTTTATAAAAACCAAGTCATTTTTGTTTACGGTATGCCATTCTCCTCCTAGCAATACCTTGGCCTGTCCTGACAAAAAGTATAGTATTTCTATATAATAATGCCAGTGGGAGTTTATAATAAAATCCCTTTTTTTATTATCTGAAATTTGGCAGTCAAAAGGATATTGGGACTCTCCCCAACCGATTTTTATCTCTTCAAAATATGGCTGTTGCATAGAACATATGACCCTCCTATGACAAATTCGTGCTATTTTTATATATTTACATTATATATTATGGGAAATGAATATGATAGTATATATTTGAGCATATAACATAAGCTCCTAATATGTATACTATTTTAAGGAGGATGTGCATTCATGAGGAAAATAGGTTTACAGCTTTATTCAATTAAAGAGCTTACTGGCGAGGACTTCTTTGGCACATTAAAAAAAGTTGCTGAAATCGGATATGACGGAGTAGAATTCGCAGGTTTCTTTGGAGCTCCTGCTTCAGAGGTAAAAAAGGTTTTGGATGACTCAGGCATCGAAGCTTGTGGAAGCCATACCGGAATCGATGCTCTTGAAAAGGATTTAAATCAGGTAATCGACTATAGCTTGGAGATTGGCAACAAATATGTAATATGCCCTGGATTACCTCCCCATATGAGAGATAGCTATGATGCATACATGAGATTGGCTGATCAGTTTAACGAAATAGGCCGCAAATGTAAAGAACAAGGAATTCAATTTGGCTATCATAACCATGACTTCGAATTTGAGAAATACAACGGAGAATATGGTTTGGACATCCTTCTGTCCAATACAGATGCGGATCTAGTTCATATGGAGCTTGATACCTTCTGGGTAGAATATGCCGGACTTAAATCCGTAGATTTTATGAGAAAATATCCCAAACAGCATTCTTCACTTATCCACATCAAAGAAATGAAGAGCTGGGATAACAAGATAAATACTATAATCGGTAATGGTGTTATGGATTTTGTTGAAATCACCAACGTAGCCAAAGAACTAGGTACAAAATGGTATATCATTGAACAGGAAGAGTTCGATGCGCCACAGCTAGAAAGTATCGAGAAAGGTCTTCAATACCTAAGAGGTTTACTTAAATAAGGAGTGTGAGCAAATATGGCAAACAAAAAAATTCGTATTGGTCTAATTGGTGCAGGTAATATTGCACAAAACGCCCATATACCTGCCTACTTAAAGCAGGATGACGCAGAGCTGGTAGCTATATGCGATCTCAAATTAGATAGGGCGAAGGAAGTAGCTGAAAAGTACAACATCAAACACGTTGTTGGCAGCATAGAAGAGCTGGTGGCTATTGACGAAGTTGATGCTGTCAGCATATGCACATGGAACAATGCCCATGCCAAGGCTGCCATCGCAGCTGCTAATGCAGGAAAGCACGTACTATGTGAAAAACCCATGGCTATGACTGTAGAAGAAGCCGGGGCTATGAAGGAAGCAGCAGAAAAGAACAATATCGTGTTTATGATGGGCTTTACCAATCGCTACCGTTCCGATAGCATGGTCATCAAAGATATCGTGGACAGCGGAAAGCTGGGAGAGATCTACTATGCCAAAGCCGGTTGGTTCCGCAGAAGAGGTACTCCCCTTGGATGGTTCACAGACCTGTCCAAATCCGGTGGTGGCCCTGTTATAGATATCGGAGTCCATGTTATAGACCTAACTTGGCATTTTATGGGCAAACCCCGTCCTATCAGCGTTACTGCTTCTACCTATAACAAGATTGGCGACTATAAGACCAAAGGGGTAAGCCGTTGGGAAGCTCTCGATACCGACAACCTGGTCTTTGATACCGAGGATTCAGCTTCAGGATTTATTCGCTTTGAAAACGGTGCTTCTATGAGCTTTGACGTGAGTTGGGCCATCAATGGAAGGGATACCGGTATCTTCAGCGATGTCTTCGGCACAAAAGCTGGTGCCAGCCTCAATCCTTTCGCCATATATGGAGAAGAAGCAGGTTATCTGGTAGACTCCACTCCAAAGGTTGAATATCAGGATAGCTTTGCTAACGAGATCAGGCATTTCTTGGATTGTGTAAAGACCGGACAACAGCCTATGTCCTCAGCAGAAGATGGTCTTCTGGTACAGAAGATGCTAAACGGTATCTATGAATCCGCCAGACTGGGCAAAGAGGTTATTCTATAATATCAATATCATATAGTAAAATAGGAGCGGGAAGCCTACTAACTTCCGCTCCTATTTTTATCTCCAATATTCCCTGAATTTAAGTGGTGTTATCCCCTCTTGCTTCCGAAATTGTTTGATAAAATGACTGCTGCTGTCAAAGCCAACTTTACTTGCAATTTCATATATTGGTAAATCTGTGGATTTTAGAAGATCTTTTGATTGGCTTAATCGATAATTTATAATGTATTCATAGGGACTATATCCAGTACATCTTTTAAAGACTCGAGAAAGATGATATTTACTCACCCCTACTTGACTAGAAAGTTCATCTAGGTTTATATCTAAACGAAAATTCCTTTCTATTCTTTTAATAGCGTTGCTAACAAAGTCTGGGATGCCTGGGCTATCCTCATCTCCTTTATAATTACTTTGGAGAAGCTCAGTCAGCATCTCAACGATTCTACAAGAGCTTATCACATCAATTCTATGATCTCTCTCCTCCATCATATTGGCAATTTGGTCCAAATAATCAGGGATTATGCTATTTGTACTAAGCTCAAAAACAGGACCTCTGTTCTCATAAATTCTTTCAAAATACTCTCTACTCTGACACCCATTAAAATGAATCCATTTAAAGTCCCAATCATTTTTCTCATGTACTGCATAATATTGATAATCCATACAGTCTATCAAGAATCCCTGACCAGATTCCAGGATATATGTTTGGTTTCTATACTTAAGGACACCTTTTCCCTTTAAAGTATACACCAGTAGCATTGTATTATAGTCTTTCCGACTTGTCATATATCTAGGTTTACATTTGAAATATCCTGTGGACTGTACATAGAAAAACATGGACCTAGCCATCATACTAGGCGTGTGTTCTATACTCCAAGAACCTTCTTTTAAGTCTATAACTGATTGTACCATCTTTAACTCCCATAGCAAGATTGTTATATCTTTTATCAATATAATGTGATGACATAAGAATTGTACGTGTTATAATTATATCATAATTGTAACATTTCCTTATGTCTATGTAAATGTGCTATTCATGAGAAATTCAATCATAAAGAGATTTCATGAAAAAAATTCATCAAAAACAAAAGGGGGATTTAATATGGATATTACGCCCTGCAGACCAAAGTGGAAAGGTACCATGACAGATCGAGAACGTTTTAACAATCAAATGCATTATATGCCAGTAGATCGATGCTTTAATATGGAGTTCGGCTATTGGGATGAAAATTTCACAGAATGGCCTATGTTTGTTGAAAATGGTATTACCAACAATAGTGAGGCAGATATCTTCTTTAACTTTGATAGGATCGAAGTAGTCTCGGGAAGGGTATGGATGTCACCTCCCTTTGAATCCAAGATCGTAGATGAAACTGAAACTACCTATATTATGATAAATGGAGACGGCCTTTTAGCAGAGGTACCCAAAAGCGGCCATGACACCATTCCTCATTATATAAAGGCTAGTATTGTTACCCCTGAAGACTGGAAAAGGTGCAAAGAAGAGCGATTCAACAGACATCATCCATCTAGAAAGGTAGACATAGAGGCTATTAAGAAGGCTCATCCTGCGGATAGAGACTACCCCTTAGGTGTAGATTGCGGTTCAATGATTGGTAAAATCCGTGATATGCTTACCTTTGAAGGGCTGGCCTACGCCTGTTTCGACTACCCTGATATGGTTGAGGATATGGTGGAAACCTGCTGCGTGTTGGTAGAGGATTTCTTGGATCAAGTACTTCCCCATATTGATTTTGACTTCGCATCGGGATGGGAGGATATTTGCTTTAAGAATGGTCCCATAGTGACTGTGGATTTCTTCAAGAATGTGGTAATGCCTAGATATAAGCGGATTCGGAAGAAGCTTGATGAAGCTGGAATCGATCTCTGGTACACTGACTGCGACGGAGATGTTAGGCCAATACTGCCCTACCTAATGGAAGGTGGTATCAACTGTCTGTTCCCCTTTGAGGTCAATGGATGCTCTCATCCTGCAGAGCTTCTCAATGAATACGGTAAGGAACTAAGGATAATGGGTGGAGTGGACAAGATTGAGCTGGGCAAAGGCCCTGAGGCCATCAAAGCTTATTTGGAAACTCTGGTACCCTTGGTAGAGCGAGGAGGATATATTCCCTTCTGCGACCACCGCTGTCCTCCAAACGTAAAGCCTGAAGATTATTTATATTACCTTGATCTGAAAGAGGAGATGTTTGGATTAAAATAAATAAACGAGAGATCAGTAATTGCTACGGGGGATGCATGATTTTTATACATGCATCCCCCCCTTGGCTTAATCTATCTTCTGAAACTTTTTAAGTAAGCGTATAAAATGATTAGATTCACGAAGTACATGATCCCCTAATAAAGGTATGATTATGGACCTAATCTCGCACCCTAGCAATCCTTGTGTAGCTTGGGCATTAAAATCACTGACTTCCTTTGTAGCCTTGAGACTTTCATCAGTAATCTCATCGATTGGCAAGGATTTTCCATAGCCTTCTTTACGGCTTCTGTCAATTCATCAAATTCATTAGCAAAGTTATTCGCTATATTGATTAAATCATCTTCCGTTGGATCTAGCAGTCCACGAATAAATTTTGAATGCTCTGCCATGATTCTGTTCCAGAACAGTTCTTGCTCGTAAATTTCCTTTTCCAGATCAATTGTTTCTCTACTTTGAAGCCTTATAACCATTCGCAAATACAGCTTTGCTTCTCTTAGAATATGATCAATTAGCAATGGATAATTGACTGTAAACATATTACATGATAAAACGTTGGATAAAACTCTGGTCTTAAAATCAATTATAGCCTCTATTAAGCCTATCGATCTTTGGTTAAGTATATATATGGTTTGTTCGAACATAGGGTTAAATATCCCGTCTTTTGCTCCCATTAGTTCCAATTCTGCTTGTGTAATAGAGGTAGGTATGTTTACACCAGTAAGATATGAAGATACACTTTCAGCATTTAGAGTATAGGGAGTTACTATTTCGCCTGAATCAATAACACGTTGGCTCACAACACCGTTGGATAAGCAAACCACTTCCCACAAAAAATTATCGAATTCTCTTCTAAGGTGATCTGCTTGTTGAGAAAAGCTAACATCCCTCGGCGTAAAACCTAGTTGTAGAAAAAATGAATGTTCTTTCATAATCCTCGCGAAAAAAAGATGTAGCTCTAGGGATTGTCTTATGAATTCATTTCCTGATAGCATATTGTCCCTCCTCATTATTGGATAGATGGTCATTATGCTATCATAATATTATTATCCAACGCTAATGGTTCCCATTTGGCTTAACCCTTATTTATAATACGAGTCTATGGTCTCCCGTACCGTTTGCTCCCATACAATCAGGTTTTCTGGGCGATAAGAGACTGTACTAATATCCTTTAGCACAAACTCATAGGGACAGCCATGCTTTAGACAAGCTTCAATGGTACGGGATATATCCTTTCGAATTTCCTCCGGGTCAGCCTTAACAGCTACACTGGCTGGATTGGGCTTTCGGGCGTATACATAATCTCTACCTATCTGCTCAGCACAGCTTTCAACATTAGACCAAGAACTTACTCCTATCTTTCTCATGTTGGGAATATTTTTGAGAAGATCTATCTTGTTATCTAAGGGTTCGCAACAGCCGTAGTAGACCAAACCACATTTTTTAAATAGGGGTTTGCTATATTCCAAATCAAATTCATCATGTAAGGCTGGTGATATGGACGAGAACATCTGTGCCATACTGCGAATCCAAATATCCTTCAGCCTCACCTTACCTCCATCATAATCCTTGGCAGGTAAATCGCTTACATAAGGAGGTGTGCAGTGCAGCTCGGGTATATTATAGTCGAGCAGTCCCAACTCTTCATATTGTTCCATAGTAGAAAGCTGAATTTCGGTAAACTTCTTTATTATCTTATGGACAAACTCTGGGCGATCTATCATATCATAAAAGATTGTAGACACCCCTCGCAATCTAGGAATGACATCCCAAGGTGCATAATAAATGTAATATCCTCGCAGTTTAACGGGCAGGATATCCCCCAAAATATCCTGGGCTAGTTCTACTTTTCTGCTGTCTTCCTCTTTATCATTGGTAATTACAGGGCAATGCAATTTTTGCAAGTCGGCTTCGGTGCTCAATTGATCGATGTATTCATGGGAAACAATATTGTTGGCTGCATCGGTTATTGCAATATTCTCTTTTACCTCTATTCCGTAACCGGTAGAATATACTGATTTATTAATAGGGTAAAAGTTTTCTACTACCATATCTCCAGGAAAGTACTTCCACTGAAATAGCTTTCTTCTGAAAAAGGTTTCCATTTCCCTTGCAAAACTGGTTTCACATTGATTCTTCAACTGACCATCTATATCCATCTCATGCCACGGTACCTCATCTATCAGCACAGGAGGTCTTCCAGGCTTCAGATCGTTGTTATCCTTCATCCGCATCATGTTCTCCTGTTGGATATCCAAGGCTGCTATCTCAGCATATCTTTTTGCCAACTCGCGCAAGATCCCCACTTCGAAACCCTTAACATCCATATTTACCCTACCTTTCCAATATCCCCATTCTTATGGAATCCTCCACTATCTCCTCTATCAACTCCCATAGCTGTGGAGCGCCTTCCTTTACAGGTAGATTTCGCTCAAGAACCTTATCGCTCTTTATGCCATATTTTACCCAGGTGTGCCCACCGGTGTAATAGTTGCACAATAGGGGTTGCAGCCTGTCTAGAGAAGATGCAAAAAGAGCCTCTGGGGTTTTTCTCTCCTCAAATTCATCCCACAGAGCTCTAAACTCTTGACCTTGATCGGTAGGCAGCATGCCATAAAGCTTTTCTGCCGCAGCCAACTCCCTATCAGCCTTACCAAGGTTGCCCTCTTCATCATAGCAAAAGGTGTCTCCTGCATAGATCTCTACCAGATCGTGGACCAGCAGCATCTTTAAAACCTTGGTTATATCCAGATCCTTCTTGGGAGAATACTCATGAAGTATCATGGCCATTAAAGCTAGGTGCCAGGAATGCTCTGCATCATTTTCGTTTCTCGAGCCATCCATCAGCAGAGTTTGGCGATAGATCTGCTTTAGCTTATCCACCTCTTGAATAAATTGAATCTGTTTTTTGAGTCTGTCCTTGTCCATCTAAAACGTCCTTTCAAGAAAAGATATAGGGCTATAACAAAGCGCTTAGAAATCCGAAGTTGGTTAGTATATATAATGCTATACCTATAACAGCAATGGTTAACACAACCTTAATTATCTTAGCAGCAATCTTCATAATCAATACTATAGCCAAAATAGCAATTAATATGGTAATAAAATCTGCCATTATATACCCCTCCCATTGTTAATTTTAGGCAATATGGTACTACACTAAATTACCAAAATCTGATATCATTATATCATATATACTATGTTGGTGTTAATCTTTCACTGTTTGTTTCCATTTGTTTTTAATAAAGATTTGGCACTAGAGTTTTTATAAATGGGGGAATTAGAGTGTTCTCTGATATTTCTTTGATGGAAGATAGGCCTCTATACCTACAGATACGGGATTATATAAAACAGATGATACTGAAAGGGCTGCTCACTCAAGGCCAAAAACTCCCCTCAACCAGAGATCTTAGCGATACCCTAGGAGTAAGCCGCAATACGGTTATACTAGCCTATGAATATCTCATGGATGAAGGCTTTATCGAGATCCTTCGGGGAAAGGGCACCTTTGTAGCGGATATCAATATCCACTACCAAAGTCAATGGAGTATGGATTGGAACTCAAGGCTGACCCCATATGCCCATCTGGCTTACGATATGGATACCCTAAAGCATGAAGCCAAGTGGGAAAAAGGCATGATCTCCTTTAACAGCATAGCTCCTGATGATGATCTGTTTGATGTTGAGGGTTTTAAAAGGGCTTTTCTAAATCGATTCTCCCTTGAAGGAGAGAAGTTGTTAAACTATGGCTATGCCCAAGGATATAAGCCTCTTATGGATTATCTCCTCCATTACATGGAGAATAAAGGTGTGGATACCCAGAACAAAAGCATCCTAATTACCAACGGATTCACTCAGGGCTTTGATATAGTGCTATCAGCCCTAGCCAAGCCAGGTGACCAAATACTATGTGAAAACCCCACCTACAACACAGCCATAAAGATAATGAAGCTGCATGGGCAAAATATAGTGGGAATCGATATGGAGGAAGACGGCATAGACACTGATAAGCTTGAAGAAGCTCTATCGAAGAAAAACATATCCATGGGCTTTCTCATTCCCTCCTATCACAATCCTACCAGCGTAGTCATGTCTCCCGAAAAAAGGGTGGAGGTACTTAAGATCTTTGCCCATTATAGGGTGCCCATAATAGAGGACGGATTCAACGAGGAACTAAAGTACTCAGGCTCCCACCTATCCCCCTTAGCTGCCCTATGCGGAAAGGGGAACAGTGTGATCTATATCGGAAGCTTGTCCAAGGTATTGTTCCCCGGCCTTAGGATCGGTTGGATCCTAGCAGATAAAGAGCTTATCTCCATGCTGGAAAGCGTAAAGCGAAGTAAAGATATTCACACTTCGTTCTTAGACCAAGGCCTGCTATATGAATATTTGGTTGCTGGAAACTTGGAGAAGTATCTCAAAAAGGTGCGCAAGATATATCGAGAGAAGTATGATTTTGCCCTTGATTGCGCCAAAAGATTTATCCCGCATAAAAGGATTCTGGGTGAAGGCGGTTTACATATCTTTATTGAGTTGGATGAAGAAATCGACGCTCGCCAAGTTCTGACCCAATGCATCCAGCGCAATGTTATATTTATACCCGGCGATATCTTCTACACTGATGGGAGAGGTGCTAATACCCTCCGTTTAGGCTTTGCCCGTTCAACCCTTGAGCATATCGAAAAGGGTTTTGAAATAATAGGAAATGTAATTAAAGAAATGGAGGTAGAAAAGTGAAACAAGTACCATATAATCAGTACATGAAGGAAGTGGATGAGCATCTAAGACGAGGAGGTATATTTCTTACCACCGGACATGACGAAATAAATACCATGGTAATCGGCTGGGGTGGAATCAATGTATATTGGGGCAAGCCCATATTCATCGCACCAGTAAGAAAATCCAGGTATACTCACGGAATCTTGGAGCAGACCGGAGAATTTACCATTAGCATACCCATGGGCAAAAACTTAAGCCGTGCCCTTGCCTTCTGCGGTACCAAATCAGGTAGGGACTACGACAAGTTCAAGGAATGTAGTCTAACCCCTGTTGATGGCCAAAAAATAAAAACACCCATAATTAAGGAGTGTACCATTCATTATGAATGCAAGGTGGTGTATAAACAGGACTTAATTCCGGAAAATCTTGATAAGGATATTGATGAAAGGTGGTACCCCGATTACCATACCCTTTACTTTGGGGAGATCGTAGCCTGCTATCAGACAGAATAGATGCATAAGGTGGAGATTAAATCTCCACCTTTTCTAATCCACAAAAGCAAGATATATAGTCTGTATAGCCTTTTCAAAATCATCGGTTTCTACACCAATTATGATGTTCATCTCTCCAGAGCCTTGAGCAATCATTCTCACATTGATATTCTCTCTTCCTAAAGCTGAGAAGAGTCTCCCCGAAATACCTGGAGTATTTGCCATACCATGGCCAACAGTTGCAATAAGTGCCATGTTGGAATGAACATCCACTGAATCGGGCTTTAATTGATGTTTTATATCTTCGATAACGTCCTCCAGTTTTCCATCCAATTCGCAATCAGATATAACCAATGAAATGCTGTCTATACCTGATGGCATATGTTCGAAGGATATGCCTCGTGACTCTATTATGGACAATAGTCTACGACCAAATCCCAGTTCGGAGTTCATCATAGCCTTTTCAATAGCAATTATGGTAAAACCCTTTCTGCCTGCTATCCCGGTAATCATACCGGATCCCTGAAAATCCCCACCATTGGGAACGATAAGGGTTCCTTCAGCTTCAGGATCGTTGGTATTCTTTATATTAATGGGTATACCAGCTTGCCTTACGGGAAAAACCGCTTCCTCGTGAAGCACGTTAGCACCCATATATGCTAGCTCCCTCAATTCCTTATAGGTTATCTCCTTAATTGGTTTGGGATTATTTACGATCCTAGGATCAGCCATCATAAATCCAGATACATCGGTCCAATTCTCATACAAATCTGCTCCTACTCCCTGAGCTATGATAGCCCCGGTAATGTCAGAGCCTCCCCTTGAGAAGGTCTGTATACCCCCATCAGGTCTAGAGCCGTAGAATCCTGGGATAACCGCCCTTTCTACCTTAGCCAAGGCTTCGCTTACAGCTTCTTGAGTAGCCTCAGCATCATAAGCTCCGGTCTGGGTAAAGAAAATAATATTTGCTGGATCTATAAACTCGTAGCCCAGATATTCTGCTAAAATCAAGCCATTTAAATACTCTCCTCTGCTGGCAGTATAATCAGCAGAATAGCCCCCCAAAATCTTTTCCCTAATATCTTCAAGAATTGGTGCAAGGTCCAAGGACAGCCCTAGCCCTTCCACAATTTCTAAATATCTAGTAGAAATCAATTCAAAAATCTCGCCAAAGGGTACTCCCTTCTGTGCATGCTCTTGGCACAGATACAGAAGATCAGTGATTTTATGATCATTGGAATGCCTTTTTCCCGGTGCAGAAGGAACTATGTATCTACGTTCACTATCCATAGAGATAATAGAGCGTACTTTGCGAAATTGTTCTACATCGGCAAGGGAAGAGCCCCCAAATTTGGCAACCTTGATACCCATAATACAAAAACCTCCATAAATTAACTCGAATATGCTTATTATATTGACCGGCAAAATAATTGTCAAGTTATTTACTTATCCATTTTCATATCATGCCCATTTGTCAAATTTTCTAAAGATATGGCATATTATTTTGAATATCTATTTGTCTCCTTTTTTATTGACCAAAGCTGCATTTAGTTCACCACCCAGCAGGATTATAACAGCGCTAAAGTATAGCCAAATTAGGAGAATGGCCACTCCGCCGATGCTACCATAGAAGGTCGAATATTGTCCGAAATTATCTACATAGTAGGCAAATGCCAAAGATGTACCCAACCAGCCTATGGTAGAGAACACTGCTCCTGGAACGGTCTCTCTCAGCCTTAGCTTTCTGCTAGGAGTATATCTATATAGAATCAAAAACACCAGCAAAATCGTCAATGAGATAAATATAAACGACCGGTATCCC
>JAWLDD010000012.1:14942-19758 GCA_041686815.1 Candidatus Atribacteria bacterium
AAAAAAAACACATAAATTTTTTAATTTATAAAAAAAAACACGACCGGTATCCCAGATGCCTTGGTAAAGGGGAGTCAGCTCCATACCGTCTATCAACTGTCTTTTTATGACACCACCAAACACCAGAAGTAGGAAGGAGAATAGTATAACCAAGGTAAGAAGCAATGTAAATATAATAGCGATAAGCTTAACTATCCAAAATGGTCTTCTTTCCCTTTGGTCATAGGCTTTATTAATCCCTGTTATAATGGACCCTATGCCATTGGAGGCGAACCACAGGGCTAAAAGCCCGCTTATAGGTGCCAATCCCCTGGGTTTGGTATCCACTGCCTCCACAACAGTATCCCTGACCAGAATATAAGCCTCTTCTGGAAGTATAGTGAGCATCCCTTCCAGTACCTGCTGACTGGATATGGGACTATGTCCTATCAATGCCACAAGAAATATTAAGAAAGGAAAAAATGATAGAATCAAATAATATGCCATCTGTGCCCCTAGGGCAAATACATCATCATCCACCACTCGATAATACATTTCTCTGATAAACTTTAATAATCTGCCTACCAAGCTCAATACCTCCTGCCTTATGTCTATCTTTCCCATTCCCTTTTAGGGTTAACCCATTAGTTTTTTCTTCCTTTACCCTGTCTTGTCTGGTATAATGGTATACAATTAATTAAGTATATAAGGCCACGTGCAAGAAACACATTACGGTGGGATAAGGAGAGCTTTGATATGCTTCGTGTATGGGGAATAATCAGAAAAAAGAACAAAATACTTCAGGATATGGTAGCTGAATATCCTGGAGATGATATAAGTGAAATGGACATGCTTCATGAATGTATACAACAGATATGTTACGAGTTTGACCTGCAACGTCCAATTTGGCTTTCCAAAAATCAGAGGGAATACGGGGAATATAGAAGAATAGTCCTGACCCAGGATAATTTTATTGAGCCCATCGATTTCGACGCCCTGGAACTGGAAATATTGGATAATGAAGATTAGCAAAAAGCAGTGGATTTTCCACTGCTTTTTTATAAGTATTTTTGGATTTATTTTACAAGGGCTTCTGCCTTTTTAACTACGTTATCTACTGTGAAGCCAAACTTCTCAAACAATACCTCTCCCGGAGCGGAAGCACCGAAATGATCCAGAGTGAGGGTGTCTCCGTCAAGACCTACGTATTTATGCCAGCCAAAGGATGAAGCAGCCTCTACCGCCAAACGAGCTCTTACAGCTTTTGGCAGTACACTTTCTTTGTATTCATCTGACTGTTCATCAAATAATTCAAAGGATGGCATGCTTACAACTCTTGCATCAATGCCCTTTTCCTTTAGCCTTCCGTGAGCTTCATAAATAAGCTCAACCTCTGAACCTGAAGCCATCAATATGACGTCCGGAACCTCTTTTTCAGAATCCAACAGTATATATCCACCCTTTAATGCGCCTTTACCGGTTTCCTTGTATAGAGGGAGGTTCTGGCGGCTAAGTACCAGACCGGTAGGACTATCCTTTCTGGTAAGAGCAGCATACCATCCAGCAGCTGTTTCCTTGGAATCTGCAGGGCGGAATACTGTGAAGTTGGGGATGCTTCTCACAGCAGCCAAATGTTCGATTGGTTCATGGGTAGGTCCATCTTCACCTACACCAATGCTGTCATGGGTCATTACGTACACTACAGGCAGCTTCATGAGAGCAGACAGCCTCATAGCAGGCTTCATATAATCCGAGAACACGAAGAAGGTGCCAACATAGGCTCTGAGTCCGCCATGGAGTACCATACCGTTGGCCATGGCAGCCATAGCATGCTCTCTAACTCCAAAATGAAGGTTAGCGCCCTCACGATTCTCCGCTGAAAAGCTACCTCTGCCCTCCATAAAGGTCTTATTGGAAGGCGCAAGATCTGCAGAACCGCCTATTAAGTTGGGCAATACCTTTGTTAAACGGTTTATAACCTCTCCCGATGATGAACGGGTAGCACTCTTGCCTTCAAACTTCCAAAAATCTTCATCTTCCAACAGGTCTACGGGCAGATCATCGCTATGCCACAATTCCCATTCCTTGGCCAGTTCTGGATACTCTTTGGCATAAGCATCCCACTTATCCTGCCAAGCCTTTTCAGCCTCAATACAATTCTGAACCAAGGATGCCATATGTTCCCTAACATCTTCGGGTACAAAGAAATCCTCCTGATGGGTCCATCCCAAAAATTCCTTAGCTGCCTTAAGATTTTCAGCACCGAGAGGCTCACCGTGGGCTGATGCCTTACCCTGTTTTGCAGGAGATCCATAACCTATCTGAGTGGTTATGATGACTAAGGAAGGTTTATGCTTCTCTGCTTTGGCATCCTCTATAGCCTTGCTTATAGTCTCCACATCATTTCCGTCCTCAACTTTCAGAACCTGCCAGCCATAGGCTTCAAATCGTTTACCCACGTCTTCCCTAAATGCAATATTGGTATTCCCTTCAATGGTGATGTCATTAGAATCGTACAATACTATCAGCTTATCAAGTTCCAAGGTTCCCGCTAAGGATGCTGCTTCAGCAGTGATACCCTCCATCATACAGCCATCACCGGATAGAACATAGGTATAATGGTCTACCATGTCAAAACCTGGTCTGTTGAATTTGGCAGCCAAATAGGCTTCTGCCAAGGCCATGCCAACGCCATTTGCAAAGCCTTGACCCAATGGCCCTGTAGTGGTCTCAACCCCTACGGTATGACCATATTCTGGATGGCCAGGGGTCTTGCTGCCCCATTGACGGAATTGCTTGAGTTCCTCCATGGGCAACCCATATTCAAATAGATGAAGCAATGAATAAATCAGAGCCGATGCATGGCCTGCCGATAGAATAAAGCGATCTCTATCTACCCAATTAGGATTTTTAGGATTGTGTTTTAGATGCCTTGCCCATAGGGAATAGGCTATTGGAGCGGCACCCATGGGCATACCGGGATGCCCGGATTTGGCCTTCTCTACCATCTCTGCTGAGAGAATACGGATGGTATTTACGGTATTTTGTTCAACTTGTTTCATACTTTCCCTCCTATATAAATTTAATCATTGGTATCGGTAGTCATGGATTATAGTTAATATTCTATGTAGTCCAAAGATTCCAACCGAAGTTCTAGTATACCTAGTTAATAATATCATTTTGCCGGGTTTATGTCTATTGGTTGGTTATATGTCTCACCTTATATTATTATCTCCAATTACCGGTGCTGCCTATAAGCTTTATCAGAATCCAACTCTGGGGATTTCATTTGGCCTTTGGTCGAAGTTCTTGATCTTGCCCTCTGCTACCTCATAGAGGACTCTGTTGGTATCCATGATAGCCCTAATAAACTCCTCATAAGGTCTCTGGCAGATATCTACACATCCTATCTGGAAGTTCTCGCCGTCGAATCTACCCATTATGGCCTGGTCGTTTAGTGTAAAATGATGAGCGCCAACGAAATACTGGCTTGTAGCTCCGGTTTCCATATAATATCTATAGGCCTTGCCCCGTTCTTCTTGGGTGGCAACTCCTCTAATTCCCGTAGCTGGCAACCCTCTATCCAAAGCCCCGTGATGGAACTCTCCTATCATCACTGGTTTACCGGTTAAGCGGCCAACCTTTTCCACATCCTCCAATGGAGTGGTCTTATAGCAGTTGATGGAGAAAACATCAAAGTTGTCAAAGCCTGCCAATAGGTTCTCATTGGTAATATAGGCATAGCGCATACCCAGGTTCATGTGATAGGGATCTACCTTCTTACAGGCTAGGCTGGGAATGCGTACATAGGCGTCAATCATAATCTTGGAAAAGTCCCACAGATCTCTTTGAGCAGCTTCTGACAGCCTAGATGCCTTTTTAACTCCCTTTTTGAGCTCTCCAAAACTACCTAGGGATAGATTCCAAGCTTTGTTAAACCTTTGGATATCACCGCCATATCCTTCTTGAATAAACTGGATCAAGGTTTCCTTTGATTCCAGCTCTTCTTGGCTCTCCAACAACTCCTCAGCTATATTGAGATCCTCTACAAAAGCCCATTGAGGCTCGTTACGCAGAAAGTATCCTATCATGTAGGGATCTTCTGCAAACTCCTCAAGCTGTTTGGCAAAGTTATTGGCATTGTCCTGGTATTCCTGGCTGAAGACATCGGGAAAATCCCTAAAAACCTTTTTTGGGGTATCTGGGAATCCCACCAGAGGCCAAACATAGGGCAGTTTTGCATAACGAATAAAGTCGAGAGACGACCAATTTCCAATGGTGTTAAACCCCCACCTTATGAGCCTGCACCTGGTTATTTTGGCCCATTCATCTCGCCATCTATTCCCAAAAACTCTGATGAGATTGGCGATGGCAAAATCGAAAAACTCGTGGCTGCCTTCTTTTCGCCAAGCCTCTTTATACTCGCCTTCTTCATCAGGAAGCCACGTATGAAATTTTCGTATTCCATCCACCCTTCCCGCAATTTGAGGTCTGACGCAATCCAGACCTATGCTTAAAAACCCATAGCCTTCCGGATCCACCAACCACCATCTGTGGCCATCATGCTGGGTTCTGAAATAGCCGGTAGCTTCAAACCTCTTTTCCTTCCAGCCCCCATATTGGCTCCAATTATCAAAATAGGATATATCTTGGGATTTATTTGATTCCTTCTGTAGATAGATCTTCAGATCTTCTACACTCTTTGTCTTGGATGGCCAGTCCTTGGCAGCATATTGACCCATTTCATCCACCAGTTTCATATCTGGCAGCGGATAGTCAGGTTCTTGATCCGATAGGTGAAAGTTGGATATCTCCAGCTTTTGCTTGCTAAAGCATT